>JAPDPT010000003.1 GCA_034506315.1 candidate division KSB1 bacterium
TCGTCCCTGCCTCTGCAGGACAAGATAGTGAGCAGTCCCAGCAGAGCAAGAAGAGCCGCTCGGGAAGCGAAGCCCCGCGCCGGCCTGTGGCAGGATGGGGACAAGAACCGGCACCCCGGGGTTCTCTTTCCCCATGCACCGTTCTTACTATCCTCGGCGGGAACAAACCGTCCACAGGCGTGCGATTCGGTCGCCATCGCTTGTCTCCCTGCTAAAGGACTACGGGGACGCTCTCCAGCAGTTCCACCCGCGAGGGATTCACCCGGGTGCGGTAGGCTTGCGCCTCTACTCCGACCCCCACTGCTTCCCGGAGGGTCCGACCGTAAACGGGATCTATGGCGTCGGCCGGGCGGAGGCGCAGCCCGTCCTCGCGCTGGATCAGAAAGCAAATCACGGCCCGGTGTCCGTCCCTGACGGCGCTTTGCAGCTCCCGCAGGTGGCGCGTCCCCCGGCTGGTGACGGCGTCGGGGAAATAGGCGGTTCCCTCCTCGACCATCGTTACGTTCTTAATCTCCAGGTAGCAGTAGCGGTTTCCTTTCTGCAGAAGCAGGTCGACCCTTGACCGCTGCCCGATCCGGGCTTCGGTCCGTACGAGTTCCCAGCCCTGGAATTCGGCCAGTCTCCCGGACCGGATGGCGGCGGCCAGGAGGCGATTGGGAAGGAGAGTGTTAATGCCAACCCAGACGCCGTTGGCCTGCACGAGTTCCCACGTCCAGTTGGTCTTGCGACGCCGATTCTGGCTTCGCGAAAGCATGACCGGACTTCCGGGGTCGCTGCACGTCCGCAGGGAGCCGGTGTTTGGGCAAAAGGCCACCACCCGCTCCCCATCGTGCAGCTCCACGTCAGCCAAGAAGCGCTGGAAACGTCGCACCAGAATCCCCGGAACAAGGGGAGGTAAGACTATTTCGACAGCCGGTTGAAGAATAGGACCTCCTCAAGTGATCTCTTAGGCCTCGGCTTCGGGAGCGGATCGGCCGGATAGCCCACCGCCAGGAAACAGACCAGGCGGTAGCCGCGAGGGATTCCCAGAGCCTGGCGCGCCTTTTTCTCGTTAAACCAGCCGATCCAGCAGGTTCCCAGGCCGAGCTCGTGGGCCTGGAGCACGAAGTGTTCCCCTGCAATTCCGATGTCAATGAGGTAGTAGTGGGTGCCCTGAACCTGGGCGCCCAGTCGGTTGGCCAAGAGATCGAGCTTGGCCAGGATGGCCACGAGCACCGGCGCCTTCGCGGCCCACCGGGTAGGGCGGTAGATGCCGCTGAACGCCTCTTCCACCAGGCGGCTCTTGACGGCGGGGTCATCAATGATCAGGAAGCGCCAGGGCTGCACGTTTTCTGCCGAGGGGGCAAGGCGTGCTGCCTCGACGCAGGCAACGAGCTTACTCCTCTCCACTGGCTGGTCCAAGAACCGACGGACGCTCCTCCGAGAGCGCACCAGCCGAAGAAACGGCGTTTCGGGAAAGCCGGGGTCCAGCTCTTGGAGGCCCGGTCCATCGGTGCTCTCGGTGTCTTCCGCGGGCATTCCTTTCTCCCTGCATCTGGCTGTGCAAGCTGACCTGCGATGCGATGATAGCGCTCCGGCGTGAGAAATGCAAGCAGCGTTCCGAAGAGAAGGTCTTTGCGCTTGCGAAACAAGCCTCAATCGTCTAAATTGGCACGAAAGCTTGAGGAAAAGATGGGTATGGCGCAGAGGGGAGGAGTGCCATGCCGGCTCGTAGGAGGGAGGAGCCGAGGTTTTCCGAAGAAGAGAAAAAGCGCGCGCTGGAAATCCTGGCGAGGTTGGAAGACAAGTACCCCGATGCGCGGGTGGAGCTTGAATACGCGAGCCCTTTCGAGCTTCTCGTAGCGACCATTCTGGCGGCGCAATGCACCGATCGTCGCGTCAATGAGGTGACGCGCACTCTCTTCCAGAAGTACCGGACGCCGGAGGACTACCTTCGCGCCCCGGCGGGGGAACTGGAAGAGGCGATCCGACCCACAGGGTTTTTCCGCAACAAGGCGAAGGCGATTCGCGCCTGCTGCAAGAAGTTGGTGGAGGAATTCGGGGGCCAGGTGCCGACGGACCTGGAGGTCCTGGCGTCCTTTCCGGGGGTCGGCCGGAAGACCGCAAGCATTGTACTGGGCAACGCCGCAGGGCAACAGACCATTGCGGTGGATACGCATGTGAAGAGGGTGGCCAGGCGCTTGGGTTTCACCAACTCCAACAATCCGCTCAGGATTGAGGAAGACCTGCGCGCCTTGATCCCCCAGGATCGCTGGACTCGTGCCACCAACACCCTCGTCTTTCACGGACGCTACACGTGCAAGGCTCGTAACCCTGCGTGCCGGGACTGCCCCGTCGCACACCTCTGCGCCTGGCCGGACAAAAGGGATGGGGGGAGTACGTCGGAGGGAGGGTCTCAATGAAGCGGATTCTGGTTGTGGACGATGAGGAGGACATCCTGGAACTCTTGTCGGAATTACTTCGCCGCTGGGGGTTCGATCCCCACACGGCGCGCAACGGAGTTGAAGCGCTCGAGAAGTTCAGGCGTCAGGGCTCGGACCTGGTGGTCACCGACCTGAAGATGCCCGAAATGGACGGTCTGGAGCTGCTGCGAAAGATCCGGGAGGAGGACGCTCGCGTGCCAGTCTTGGTGTTGACCGGGTTTCCCACCGTCGACACCGCCATTCAGGCGATGCAGGAGGGTGCCTACGACTACCTGATCAAGCCGGTTAACCCGGAGGAATTGCAGTTCCGCATCCGCAAGGCCCTTGCCCACAGCGAGCAGATGCGGTCCCTGGGCATCCTGAAGGGCCTCAACTGGGCCCTCCTTGTCTCGATCCCGATTTGGCTTCTCTTGGGGATCCTCCTGGCCGGAGCTCTCCGCTGAAGCAGGACGGCAGGCGCCGGGGGACCAAGGGGAATCCGACGCAAAGGGAAGCAGGAAATGCCCGGTACCCGGAGGTAGGATGAGCGAGGCTGAGAAGGTGCAGCTAGACAAGGGCGATTGGTCGCTGGATCGTTTGCTGGAGGAATACGACGTTTCGCTGGAGAGCGTACTTCGGGTTCTGGTGCGAAGGGGGATCGTCAGTCCAGCCGAAATAGCCCAGGAGGAGGAAGCGCGCAGGGAGAGGAGGCGGGCACGTGAGGAAGAGCTCCGGAAGATGCTCGCTGTCCAGCAAGCCCAAACCCTCGTCCACGACTCCTCCTACCGACGGCCCAGGAGCTGGCTCAAGCGAGTAATGGCCAAGCGACGCTGGACAAGACGCCTTGGCACTTTCCTCTTCGGCTGGAAGTGGAAGAAGGTCTACCACCGCAGTTCCCATTCCATCGAGCCAACATCATGATCCCCCGGGACGGTGATCGCGGTTCCGGAGCAGAAAGAAGGCGCGCGATCGGCCGGTTGCTGCCACGGGCCGCCCTGTCGGCCACGATATGGACGCTTGTCGGCGCTATTGCACTCCTCGCCCAAGACTTTCCCCGCCCTGTCGGCTACGTCAACGACTTCGCCCAGGTCATCTCGGACGAGTGGGAGAACAAAATTACGGCGATCTGCTCCGAGTTGGAGCGCAAGACCAGTGCCGAAATCGCCGTCGTGACGATGCCCACGGTGGGCGAGAACGACTATCGGGAGTACGCGAACCGTCTGTTCGAGGCGTGGGGGATCGGCAAGAAGGGGAAGGACAATGGCGTCCTTATCTTCAATGCGGTCCAGGAACGGAAGGTCTGGATCGAGGTAGGTTACGGGCTTGAGCCCGTGATCAACGACGCCCGCGCCGGGGACATCTTCCGCGAGGTGATGCGTCCCCTGCTTCGGGAAGGGAGATACGGCGAAGCTTTCTACAACGGCGTTCTCTCGATCGCCGAGATCATTGCAAAGGCAGAGGGGGTCGAGCTGGAACCGCACGAGAAGGTCGGAGGCGGGGCGGGCTCGCCGCCTCAGAACGTCGTGCCGTTTCTCGAAACCCTTGCCGTATTGATGATTCTGGTGTTCCTGGGTCTTGGCCTGGGTTCCCGGAGGAGGCGGCTCGTAGCCGGCCCCTGGTGGTGGGGATGGGGGTCCGGAGGAGGTTTCGGGGGCGGCTTCGGGGGCGGTGGCTTCGGCGGCGGGTTTGGTGGCTTTGGAGGGGGTGCCAGCGGCGGTGGCGGTGCCGGTGGAGGATACTAGTGTACCCGTACTCGGGCGCGGGTAAGTGCGGGCAGCCGCGCCCTACAAGTTCCCGGCCAGGCATTAGAAGGAGAGCGGCACGCCCTTAGGCCGGAAGGCGTCAGATAGACGACTGGGGAAAGGCTATGGCAGGAGCGCCGAGGAGTCCCGAGCAGGTCGTAGGCCCCTTTGTGGAGCAAATGCAAGGGGTCTTTGGCCCGGATCTTCTTTCGATCGCTCTGTACGGAAGCGCGGCGCGCGGGGAGTATCGTCCGGGGCGGTCGGACATCAATTTCTTTGTTATCCTATCCTCGGAGCCGGACGAGCGCCTCGGGCCACTTCTTTCGTTCCTCCCGCGCTGGCGGAAGTGGAAGGTGCGGATACCCCGTATCGTCAGCTGGGACTACGTTCAGGGCAGTCTCGACTCTTTCCCCGTAGAATTCCTGAGCCTCAAGCTGTTTCACCGGACGGTCTACGGCCAGGACCTGCTGGGTGATCTTTCGATCGACAAGGGACATCTCCGCCTCCAGTGCGAGCGGGAATTGAAGGGTAAACTACTGCACCTGCGCGAAGGGTATCTGCTTGCTCAGCGTGACCGTAGCCGAATGGAGAGGCTGGTGGCTGTTTCCCTACCTGCTTTCGCCACCGTGTTCGAGGCTCTGCTCTATCTGAAGGGGGAACAGCCCCCCAGCCGGAGGCGGGAACTCTTCGAACGCGTTGCGGAATCTTTCGGCCTGAGTGGGCAGGTGTTCAGCCGACTGCTTGACGTCCGGGGTGGACATCTCCGACTCGGGAAAGAAGAATTAAGCAATCTGTGCCGGGAGTACCTGGGGCAAATCCGGGCTATCTGCCAAGCGGTGGACCGAATGGATTAGCCTCGGACCGTTCCCGAACCTGCAGGGGGCCCGTCGCTGGGGTGGGTTGGACTTTGCTTCCGGTCGCAGGAAGCGGTTTGCCGTACTAATCGTGTGAGGGCAAGCAAGGAGGACGCATCGATGGGCAAAGGGGCGAAGGCGTTCGTGGCCGTTCTCATCGGCCTGCTTGTTGTGCTGGTGCTCTTCCTCGTGTCCGTGAAGAACACCTACAATCGCCTGGTCGCGCTGGACGAGCAGGTGAAAACGCAATGGGCGCAGGTGCAGACCGTACTCCAGCGCCGAATGGATCTGATCCCGAACCTGGTCGAGACCGTCAAAGGGTACGCGACGTTTGAGCGGCAGACGCTGGAGGCGGTGATTCAGGCGCGGGCGAATGCGACACGACCGGAGCTCAACGTTTCCGGACTGGTCGACAATCCCGAGGCGCTAAATCAGTACATGCAGGCGCAGAATGCCCTGAGCCAGGCCCTTGGACGGCTTCTGGTGGTGGTGGAGCGCTATCCCGAGCTCCGGGCGAACGAGAATTTCATTCGCTTGCAGGACGAGCTGGCGGGCACAGAGAACCGGATCGCTGTGGAGAGGCGCCGTTACAACGACGCCGTGCGCGAGTACAACCAGACGATCCGCCGCTTTCCCACGGTCCTCTTTGCCGGCCTATTGGGCTTTCAGCCCCGGCCCTACTTTGAAGCGCCCGCCGAAGCCCAGCAAGCCCCTCGTGTGGATTTTGGGACCCGGCAGTGAGCTTGGAAGGGTGACGCGTGTTCCTTTGCGGAGGAAATGCGAATGTCCGGAACGCTCCTGGCCCTGGTAGCTCTGGCGGCCTTTGCCCTGGCCTATCGCTACTACGGGGGTATGCTTGCGCGACGTTTCCGTCTTTCCAACAGTGAGCCTACGCCTGCCCATACGCTGTACGATGGGGTCGACTACGTCCCCGCCAAGGCGCCGGTCCTCCTCGGACACCATTTTGCCAGCATTGCGGGAGCAGGGCCCATTCTCGGTCCGGTGATCGCCGCGGCCTTCGGCTGGGTCCCCGTTTACCTGTGGATCGTCTTGGGGGCGATCTTCATTGGGGCCGTCCACGATTTCGGCTCGCTGGTCGCCTCGATTCGCCACCGGGGCAAGAGCATCGGCGAGATCGTGGAAATCCAAGTGGGACGATTGGGCAAGTCCTTGTTCCTCATCTTCTGCTGGTTCACCTTGGTGCTCGTGGTGGCGGTGTTCACGCGTATCGTGGCGACCACATTCGTGCAGCAGCCCAATGTGGCGACCTCGTCCCTGTTGTTCATCGCGCTGGCCATTCTGTTTGGGCTGGCCGTGTACCGGGCGCGCATGCCTCTTTGGATTGCCACGGCGGTGGGGGTCTTCCTCCTTGGCGTATCCATTTGGCTCGGCGGCGTTGCGCCTTTGCATCTCTCGTATGCCGTGTGGGTAGTAATCCTCCTCATTTACGTGCTTCTTGCTTCGGTCACCCCCGTGTGGATTCTCCTCCAGCCCCGCGACTATCTGAATTCCTACATCCTGTATGCCCTGGTAGCCGGGGGCGTTGCGGGACTGTTCTTCGCAGCTCCAAGAGTGGGAATGCCGGCCTTTACCGGGTTTCGGGCTGAGATCGGCACCCTGTTCCCTATCCTATTTGTCACCGTAGCCTGCGGTGCCATCTCCGGATTTCATTCCTTGGTTGCTTCCGGGACCTCGGCCAAGCAGCTGGACCGGGAGCGCGATGCCCTTCTTGTGGGCTACGGGGCCATGCTGATCGAGGGGGTGGTAGCTGTGCTGTCCATTCTCGGGGCTGCCAGCCTGGCCTCGGACCGATTCGCGGAACTGTACCGTCAGGGGGCCTTCGCTACCATCTTCTCGGAGAGCGTAGGCGGGTTCATCGCACGGATCCCGGTTCTTCGGATCCCGGTGACAGCAGCGGCCGCGTTCGCGGGCTTGGCGGTCTCGGCCTTCGTCCTAACCTCTCTGGACACCGCCACGCGTCTGGCGCGATTCGCTTTCCAGGAGTTCTTCGAGCGGGGTGAGGCGGCCAGATTTGCACTTCTTCGGGATCGCTTCGTGGGGTCGGCGGTGACGGTCGCGGCGGCCTGGGTTTTTCTCCGCAGTGGGACCGCCCACGCGCTCTGGCCCCTCTTCGGCTCCGCCAATCAGATGTTGGCCGCACTGGCCCTGCTGGCGGTGACTCTTTGGCTACGGAGTCTGGGACTCCGCTACGGGGTTACCTTGGCTCCCATGGTCTTCATGTTCGCCGTCACCTTGACGGCACTGGGGCTGCTCGTGGCGGTCAATGTGAAGAGGGGGGAGTACGTCCTGTCGACCGCAGGGTCCGTCTTGTTCCTGGTGGCGGCGCTGATCGCGGTAGAGGCCGTGCAGTCATTGCGAAGGACACCGGCCCGGGGTGCTGCGAACCCATAGATCGGGCTGCCCGCCCCGCCTTCGGGCACGGAGGTATCGAGTAAGGTCCGCGAGGGGCTTTGGGAGGGCAGGGAGTGTTCGACGCCGAGGAGGAGCGCTTGCTACACAAGGGGATGGCGAAACGGCTCTGCCTTCTCGCAGGAGGCGTCGCTGTCTTTGTGTTGATCCTGGCTATCCCGCCGTTGCAAGGGCTGTCGCCCGAAGGACGGGCGACGTTAGCCACCGCCTCACTCATGGCCTGGTGGTGGGTCACGGAGGTGGTGCCCATTGCTGCCACCTCCCTGGTTCCCCTGCTTCTTTTCCCCCTCTTTGGGGTGATGCCTCTGAAACGAGTGGGGGCGTCTTATGGGGACCCGAACATCTTCCTCTTTATGGGGGGGTTCTTCATGGCCGTCGCCATGGAGCGGTGGGGTCTGCACCGCCGTGTGGCTCTGCACATCGTGCGGGTCGTGGGGACAAGCCCTCGCCGGGTCCTCCTGGGCTTCATGTGCGCCACCGCCTTTCTCTCGATGTGGATTTCGAATACCGCCACGGCCATGTTGATGCTCCCCATCGCTATGGCTGTGATTCGCCACGTCGAGGAGTTTGTGCGCCAGGGTGCCCTGGAGGACGACGCCGGTTTCAAGACGGCCATGATGTTAGGGATTGCCTACGCTGCCAGCATCGGAGGCATTGGCACCCTTATCGGAACCCCACCAAATATCATCCTTGTGGCATCTTTTCGGAAGCTGTTCCCCGAAGCAGCCGAGGTGGGATTTGCGCAGTGGCTGAGCATCGGCTTACCTCTCGTCGTGCTCTTCATCCCCATCGCCTGGATTTATCTCACCTACGTGGGATGCAAGGTACGGCTACGGGAGATTCCCGGCGGGCGGGAGCTGATTGAAGAGCAGCTGCGATCCCTCGGTCGAATGCGGCGTGAGGAGGCCAGCGTCCTCATCGTGTTCGCTCTCATGGCCATCGGTTGGATTTGGAGGGCGGACCTCCACCTGGGCTCCCTTGTCATCCCGGGCTGGACGACCCTCGTGGGGCTTGGTGAGAGGGTCCACGATGCGACGGTCGCCCTGGGAGCAGCTCTGCTGCTTTTCCTTTTGCCGGGGGAAGGGAGCAAACCTTTACTCGATTGGGAAACGGCTGGGAGAATCCCTTGGGGCATTCTCCTGCTTTTCGGAGGCGGTATTGCGCTTGCCGACGGCTTCGCCGAGACGGGCCTGGCTCGCTGGATCGGCGAGCACCTGACGCGGCTCGGAGATCTGCCGGGGCCAGTGATGGTCATTGTCACCGCAGCGCTCCTGGTCGTTCTCACCGAGTTCACGTCAAACACCGCCATCGCCACCATCTTCATGCCCATCTTGGCGGCCACGGCCGTGGCCATCGGAGAGAATCCTCTGCTCCTGATGATTGCCGGCACGGTGGCGGTCAGCCTGGCCTTTATGCTCCCCGTAGCTACCCCCCCCAACGCCATCGTCTTCGGCTCAGGCTACGTCCGTGTCAGTCAGATGCTCCGGATCGGGGTGGTACTCGACATCCTGGGTATCGCCCTTGTCGTGCTCTTGATCTATTCGGTAGGTATCCACGTTTTTCAGATCACCCCGGGTGTCCTCCCAGCGTGGGCCAGGTGACTCGGGCAAGATGGCCGAGGTACCGTTCTGCGGGCCCAAGGGTTGAGGCACGACCGGCTGGTCCGGGCTCCCCGGGTTTGGATTGCTTGTGGAAAGGTTTTTCCCTATTTTTGTCGCCTGCGAGGGACGGGTAAGACGGAAGGCGACGCGGCCGCTCAGGCGATAAAAAGAGGACCGGAGTCTGTTGGGCCTGTGTTTCGAGTTCGATAGGTGTGGAGACGGCAACAAGGTCCGATAGCGGTTGGAGGCGGAGAGGATTGAGGATGGCAACCACACGTTACCTCGGCAGGATCCACCATCCCGCAATTGGGGTGCGAATCCCGGAGATCTTCCTCGAAGGCATTCTGAATGCCTGTGTGAAGCGGAATACGGCTACCGGGCTGATGCTGTCCTTCGGACGTGAGACCGCTCCCCAGGCGGTCATCGATGCGCCCCCTGGGCAGTACGAGATCACCCTCGGCCACACCGGTACGTCCATCCGTCAGTACCAGACCATGTGCGCCGAGGCGGCAGCGGACAAGGGCGTGGTCGTCGAGATTGAGGCCGACCACCTGATCATCATCGGTTCGGCGACCCGCGCCGTCCAGCGAATCGCCGGGGTCCACCTGGATACCCACATCAGCGAGGCGGAGCTGGAAAAGTCCCTGGCCTACAACCGCATGGCCATCGAGGAGGCGGTGTCCACGGGGCGGGTGAACTTCTTCACCACGGACACGAGTGATCTCTTCCGGCCAGGCGTAGATCATCTCGGCGAAGCAGACCTCACGGCTCTTTTCGAGAAGGCATTTCCCGCGGCGGAAAGAGCCGCTTTGATGGACCGCTACCTCGGTCAGACCTTCTCCTTTGCCACGGTCGATGGTGTTCCGTTTGAGATTTCCTTCGATCGGCAGGACGTCATGCGCCTTGCCACGAAATATGAAAGGAGCATCACCATCAACGCCCGCCTCTACCGGGAGATCGCCGATCTCTTGGGCCGCCCCTTCGGGTTCGAAATCTCGCTGGACGAAACCCCTGAAGAGACGCAGGAGAAAGATTTTCTCTGGTACCTCTTGGAGTGGAAACGACGCGGGCTGCCCTGTGATTACGTGGCCCCGAACATCGGCTTCCACAAACGGGCCGACTACGAAGGAGACCGGGAAGCCCTGCGGCGGAAAGTGGCGCGTCTGCACGCGATGGCCCTTGGAGTGAGCGGTACCCTGCTATCGTTCCATTCGGGGAGCGGCAGTACACCCTATTCCGGGAAAGGCCCCGGCACCTACGAGGCCCTCTTGGCCGCCACGGGTAGCCGCCTCAAGTACAAGATCTCCGGCGTCTACTACGAGCTGCTGATGGAACTGATGGCCTCGCAGCCTGCCGGGACGCACCCGCGCCAGCTTTACGAGACCATCTTCACCGACGTGCGTGACTACGTAAGAGAAGTTCTTCGGCAGAATCTCCCCCTGGCTTCGGATCTCCTCCGGCAGCAGATGGAGCAGTACGAGCGGGAGGTTGCCGCCGGTCGGGATCCCTTCGATCCGCGGCACGATTTCTTCCGCTTCTACAGCTACCTGGCCCTCGCCCTCCGCGATGACCAGAACCGTAGGAAGCACCGGATCGCCCTGGTTGAATTGATGGAAAAGGACCGCGAATTCGCCCAACGCTTCCACGAAGAATGCGAAGCCCTTACCTTGCGCCTCATCGATGGCCTTCACTTCGAGAACAATTTGGAGGAAGGGTAGGACGTCGGGAAGAGGGCTCGGATCTCTGAGCCTGTGTTTGGGCAGGCATTGCAGGAGGTGGAGGATGAGACGGGTCACCGTGGCAGTTCTGGCTCTGGCGGTGATGGGCGTCCTGTCGCCTTCGCACGGACAGACACCGATCCGCAACTGGCTTGTCTCGGGGGGCTTTTCCGGGACAAATCCCGATTCCATGCTCGACGCACGGTACTTTCCCGAGGAGCCGGGCCTGGTGCCGGTCCCGGGCGAAGCGGCTCCCGCCGGTGCTTCGCCCTGGCAACTGGTGCAAGCAGACGAGCGCGGCGTTGTGGACCTGCGGCGGGTTCCCTTGCCCCGACACCAGTCCGCGGTCGCGTACGCCGTCTCTTACGTCTACCACCCGACGGCCACTGAGGCTTTGTTGCTCGTAGGCAGTGACGACGGCGTGGCGGTGTGGCTCAACGGTGTGCGCGTGCTCCGGCGCCCCGTGTACCGCGGGCTCGGTCTGGACCAGGACCGGGTACCGGTGCGACTGGAGCAGGGCTGGAACCACCTCGTCGTAAAGGTCTTCAACGGCAGCGGTGGCTTCGGCTACGCCGTCCGCTTGGTGGATGCTTCGGGAAAGGACCTGCCAGAGCTTGTGTCCGTAGCGGAGCCGCCCGCTGCACTTGCAGCGGGAAAGCCCGCGGCACCGGTGGCTCTAATAAAGGCAGAGCTGACCCCAGTTGCTTCCTACCTCGCCGGAAAACCCCGCGTGCGGCTGAACGTTGCCGTGGAGCTGGCAACACTTCTTCCGGCCTTCGAACCGGGCGAGGTGTCCCTGGTGGTCGCAGGTCAGAAAGTTCAGACCCGTCCCCTTAAGGCCCAGCTGCGCAACGCGGTGACCTTCGACCTGGCTCACGATAATGTGCGTCGGCTTCTGGGCTCTGGCGACAAGCTCGTGCTCGAGGCTACCGTAGGCGGTCGCAAAGCGGAACGAGTTTTCACCGTACAGCCCCTCGAATTCCTGACCGATCTGTTCGCGCAACCTGACCTGCCGAGCCCGTTGCGCTCATGCGGTGAGCGCATGACCAAGGTGCGGGAGAATCTCCGCTGGGCCCAGGTTTTTTCGAAAGGCTTCCAGGCGCCGTCCGGCGAGTTCTGGAGGGATCTCTCCCTCGCCCTCCTGGATGGCGATCTGGCGCGCTTCCGCTCGATGCTGGACGAGCAGGCCAAGCGCTACGCGCCTTTGGCCAAAGAGCTCAAGCAGAACACGATCCATCTGGTGGGCAACGCCCATATCGATATGGCCTGGCTGTGGCGCTACGATCCGGAGACGATTGAGGTGTGCCGCAGCACGTTCGCCTCGGCTCTGAACTTCGCCAAAGAGTACCCTGACTTCGTCTACGTGCAGAGTCAGGCCCAGGCCTACTGGTGGATGGAGCAACGCTACCCAGAGCTCTTCGAAGAGATCCGCCGCGCCTACCAGCAGGGCCACTGGGTGCCCGTCGGCGGCATGTGGGTCGAGCCCGATCTGAACCTGCCCTCGGGCGAAGCCCTCGCCAGGCAGATCCTGTACGGAAAGCGGTATTTTCTGCAGAAGCTGGGTGCAGATGTCGTGGTCGGGTATAATCCGGACACCTTCGGCTATTGCTGGACGCTGCCGCAGCTCTACCGGAAGGCCGGATTCAAGTATTTCGTGACGCAAAAGCTGCGCTGGAACGACACCAATCCCTGGGAACACGACGCCTTCTGGTGGGAGGCCCCGGACGGCTCGCGTGTCCTGGCCCTGATCCCGTACGGCTATACGCACGACGCGGATCCGGACGCCATGGCGCAGGAGTTCGTGCGGTTCCAGGGCATCACGGGTCTCAAAGATCACCTCGTGCTCTACGGTGTGGGAAACCACGGAGGAGGGCCAACCCGGCAGAACCTGGCTCGCATCCGCTACGCGCAGGGACTGGATGTCTATCCCGTGGTCCGGCATGACGACATCCAGACGGTGATGGAAAAGATCGAGCAGGATCCGGCCGCGCGCTCTCTCCCCGTGATCCGGGATGAGCTCTATTTGGAATACCACCGCGGCACCTACACCACCCAGGCCTCCATCAAGAAGCGCAACCGTCGCTCCGAGATCCTGATGGAGGAAGCGGAGAAGCTGGCCGTAGTTTCCGGCATACCCTATCCGAGCGATGAACTCTGGGAGTGCTGGCGACGGGTGCTTCTCAATCAGTTCCACGACATTCTGCCGGGCTCCGCTATCCCGGCAGCGTACGAGGACGCGCACAGGGATTACGACTTCGTGGAGCAGTCCGGTAAGGCCATCGTTGCCAGAGGTCTGGCCGCTTTGGCCGCAAAGGTGAACACGCAAGGCTCGGGCACACCGGTTCTGGTTTTCAATCCTCTATCGTGGACTCGTACCGACATCGTGGTTCTGGACGATCCTCGGCTGGTTCAGGCCGGCAGGGTGGTCGACGGCGCCGGCAAGCCAGTGCTGAGCCAGGTGGTCGGCAAGAAGCTCTATTTTCTGGCGGAGGACGTACCCGCTCTGGGCTACAAGGTCTTCTGGGTTCGATCAGGCGGTCCTCTGGCGGCCCGGACGGGACTTTCTGTAGGACCGACCACTCTGGAAAACCGCAAGATTCGCGTTGAAATCAACCCCCGCAACGGCAACTTGAAGAGGGTCTTCGACAAAGCCGCGGGCCGGGAGGTCCTGAGCCCAGGGGCGGAGGGGAACGTCTTGCAGGCCTTTGGGGATCTCCCCGATCAGTACGATGCGTGGAACATCGGCTACACGGGGGAGAAGTGGCTGGTGGAGGATGTGGAGAAAATCGAGATCGTGGATCGCGGCCCCCTGCGGGCGAGCATCCGCGTGGTCCGCAAGTGGCGCGATTCGCGTTTTGAACAGCTCTATGTGCTCTACGCCCACTCGCCGCGGCTGGATATCGAGACGCGGGCCGATTGGCACGCCGAACACGTCCTCCTGAAAGCCCTGTTCCCGGTGAACGTCCAGACCGACGCGGTTATCTATGAGATCCCCTACGGCACGATCGCTCGTACCAACCGTCCCAAGACGTCCGTGGAGAAGGCGAAGCACGAGGTCCCCGGCCACAAGTTTGTGGATATGTCCGACGGACGGTGGGGTGTAGCGCTTCTCAACGACTGCAAGTACGGCTTTGACGCCCGTAACGACAGCCTCCGGATCACGCTCCTTCGCTCGCCGCGCACGCCTGTGCCCATCGACGCCGGGCCCGACTACGTGCCGCCCCTTGCGGACCAGGGGTCGCACGAGTTCACTTATTCCCTCTATCCGCACCGTGGCGGGTATGTGGATGGCGGCGTCGCCCGTGCCGGCTACGAACTGAACTACCCCATGTTGGTCTGGGCGACGGACGCCCACACGGGTGATCTACCTCCTTCCTTCGGCTTCGTGGAGGAGCTTCCCGAAAACGTGTTCCTGACCGCCGTCAAGAAGGCCGAGGACGCCCATCACTGGATTTTGCGGATGTACGAGCTGGCCGGTCGCCACACCACGTTCTCCCTGCGCTGGCACCTGCCGTTCGCCGCGGCGTGGGAGGCCGATCTGATGGAACACGCCCGTGTGAAGCTCCCGCAGGAAGGGGAGGCAGTGGTCGTCGCGATGAATCCGTACGAAATCAAGACGATTCTTCTGGAACGGGCTCAGAGGTAGACCCGGGATCTTTCGCACCCGAACGTGGACAGATCCTGGGAAGGTAGGAAAGGGTCAGGAAGCAGAAGCCGAGGGGAAGGGAGACCGCGGTGAGCGGTGCCGGGGCGGTGGAGACCATCGAAGTCAGGCCTTTGCGCAGGGGGCCTGTGTACGAGGAAGCGTGGCGAGCAACGGAAGGCAAGCGCTTCTCGGCGGGGATCTGGTGCCTCATCTGGCCGCTGGGGGATCGCTTCGGCCGCGAAGTGAACCCGGAGTTCGTACGGCCGGAGGTGGCGCTGGAATTCCTGTACCGCATCGGGGTGAAGGGGGTGAGCTTTCACTACCCACGGGAGTTCGGCCCGGTCAATGAGGCTGTTTGGCGCGATCTCCTCCAGGAGCGGGGGATGGCGGTCACCTCGATCGCGGCGGATGTATTCAGCAGCTCCGTTTTCCGGTTCGGGGGACCCTCCAGTCACGTGGAGGAGGTCCGCGAACTGGCGACGCGGCTGAAGATCGAGGCGCAGCAGCTGTGCGTGAAATACGGTTGTGCTTTTCAGACGGACTGGGCCGGGCGGGACGGGTTTGAGGGCTACTTTCTCTACGAGCCGGAAACGCAATGGGAGTGGACGCGGACGCACTACGCGCGCCTTCTGCGAGCCGTCGAGGGACGAGCCGGCATCGCCATCGAGTTCAAGCCCTACGACGCGCCCGAACACGCCGTCATCAAGACGGCGGAAGAGGCGCTGATGATGTGCGAAGAGGTCGAGCGGACCATCCGCGACGAAATCGTGGCTGAAGTTCGGAGAGAGCTCGGAGCGGACGTGCCCACCCAGCGTTTTGCGGAAGAGGTGGCTCGCCGCTGGCAGCCCTACGAACATCGCATGGGCGTGAACATCGAGGACGCCCATGTCTACCTGGCCGGGCGTAAAGTGAGTGAGGCACTCCGCAAGTGTTTGCGGCAAGGCCGCCTCTTCCTCCGGCACGAGAACGACTCCGAGGGACGGCTGGACAATGATCTCCTGTTCGGGAGCGTTCACTTCTGGGATGCCCTCGAGTGCTCGTTGCTGCTCCGGGAACATGGCTGGGATGGCGTGCACGAGCCGGACATTTTCCCCCAGCGTGACGACCCCCTCAAGGCCTACGTGGCTTCGCTCAACGCCATCAGTTTCTTCGACGCCCTGGCTCAGAAGCTACTCGAGGGCGAGGGGCCGGATCGTCTGGAAGCCCTGCGGTCCAGCAAGAGGGCCAGCGAGCTTTATGATCTTCTGCAGAGGGTCCTCGCGGGCGGCGTGGATTACCCACGCATCGACCCGGAACTTGTGGATCGGTTCCGAACGGAGATAGCGAGCTCATAGGCAAGGAGAGGGAAACCGGAGGAGAGAGTTAGCACATGAGGCACGCGTCGCTGCACCTTGTAGGGGTGGGACTGCTCGGTCTGGCGCTCTTGGGTTGTGAAGAGTTCACGTCGCCGTTTACGGTCGGGCGGGTGGGGAACGCCCGGATCACGCTCGGCGAGTTTCGAGACCATTACCGGGTGGGCCGGGATCCCGAGGCTCTGCGCGCCGTCTCAATGGACGCGCGCCGCACTCACCTGGAGCGGATGCTCGAGGCCCGGATGAAGTACCTCGAGGCAAAGCGCCTCGGGCTGGATCAGGATTCGGCCTATGTGGCTCGGTACCGCGAAGTCCGGGATCGAGCCGTGATGGAAGAGATGATGCGCGAGAAGATTCTCTACCGTTTGATCCCGGCCTCAGAGGTGCGGCGCTGGTACAAGTATTCCGGCACAGCCGTCAAGGTAAAAAGCATCTCGATCTACGTGCGGGAAGGAATGCGGCCACGGGAGCTTCTGGCCAAGGGAAGCCAGGCCTGGCAGGTGTACACGAGGCTGAAGCGGGGGGAGCCCTTCGACAGCCTGGTGGTCGCTTTCAGTGAGGATCCCGCCGAGCGGGACAGTGGAGGCAATCCTCGCTGGATCCGCTGGGGGTTTCATGACCCGCGCCTCTGCCTGGAGCTCTTCAAGCTGGAGAAGGGGGAGTTCAGTCGGCCGATCCGCACCCCGGAGGGTTACCGGGTGTTCCAGGTTGTGGAGAAGAACGTCGTGGAGACCCTTCCCCTGCGACTCATCCGTTTTGAGGTGCTTTCGCAGATACGGAACACGGACCCTTATCGGCGACGGGTCGATGCTGAGCTCGAGAAATTCATCACGAGCGTAATGGGACAGTATCGCTACGCGGAAAATGCGTTCGCCTGGAACTACCTCTCGGGGGTGATGAAGATCCGCAAAGCTGCGCTCATTTCGGGCCAGGTGAGCGGAGAAAGCGATCAGTTCGAGATGATCCCCCAGGCCCACTACCACTACGCCTTGTGCCGGTGGAAGGGAGATAGCTTGACCATTGGCGAAGTGATCGATTACGTGCGCAAGAACAGCGCCCGGACGATGCCGGATTTCACCGATGAGAGGACGCGCCGATCGTGGATCGAAGGGATCGCCCGGCGCAAGCTCCTGACGCAGCACGCCTATGAGCTGGGCTACGACCGGCATCCGGACGTACAGGAACAGCTGCGAAACTACGAGCTGCGGGTCCTCCCCACGGTGCTGGACAACCGCCTTGTCCGTCAGAAAGCGGAGGTGACCGAGGAGCAGGCGCGGCGTTTCTTCGAGGCGCATCGGAATGAGTTCAAGATCCCTGCTTCGAGGCTGGTCCGAGAGATTCTGATCGGCAACTACGATCTGGCCGAGGAGATAGCACGGCGCGCCAAGGGCGGCGAGGATTTCCTCCAGCTCGCTCGAAAGTACAACGAACGGCAGTCCACGAAGAATCAAGATGGGCTGCTGGGTTGGGTGACGGAAGGGGCTTTCGGCGAGCTGGGCACCAGGGCCGTGCAGATGAGCAAAGGGGAAATCTCCAACCCCATCCCCGTCGGCAACAAGTGGTCTGTCATCCGGATCGAGGACGAGCGCGCGGAGCGCCTGAAGACGTACGAGGAGGCGCGAACGCAGGTCATGGAACGCGCCCGGAGCGAACAGCAGCTCCAGCTGGCGCGCGAGCTTTCGGCAAATCTCCGCAAGTCCTACAGGCCGGTGGTATACGAGAGGGCACTGGCGCGGGCCTTCCCGCTGCCGTAGAAAACGGGGCGGGAGCGAGCGTCTGGAGGTCCCAGGCTCCCGGGGGCTATTGCTCCCCCCTCTCTTGCACCTTGCGGAATTCGAGGACGTCGATCGCGGCTTCCTGGGCGTCGGGGTTGAGTGCACCAGCCCAACCCCGCCACAGGGTCAGGTGGGCAGCGCTAAACGTGTTCACCTCCCCTGTGGTAGGATCGACGGGTACCCATCCAGGTTCTTCCCCGAGATAGGCTTCCACCCAGTTGTGCTGCCCGAAACGTCCCCCCACGTAGAGAAGGCCGCCGGCAAGGCGTGCCGGGATACCAAGGGCGCGCAGGAGCGCCACGGCCAGGTAGGACTGAGGGCCGCAGTCCCCTCGCCGAGTGCGCAAGCAAGTGAGCGCATCGCTTCCGGTGATCTCATACCGGATATGGCTGTGGATCCACGCGCAAACGCGCTGGACTGCCTCAAGCGGGTGAGTGGCTCCGTTACGAAGCGAATCGGCTAAGGCGCGGATCTCCGGGTGGTCGCTCGGAGCCTGGATTTCGGGCTGGAGCCACGCCGCGTACGCCTCCTGTTCTTCGGCACGGAGCCAGCGTCCGGGGTGGCGGTTTCGGACCATTCGCACGGCGAAGACGCCGTCGTAGCAGGCGCGCTTATCCACAACCTTGCACTGACCCTCGAAGTCCTGCCAGGGCGTGTCCTCGGTTGGCTCTCCCAGCGCCAAGATTTCGAATTTCGCCTGAATCCTCAGAAACTCCAGGCGCTTCCAATCCCCTACGTCCGTGTAGGTTCGGATGTACAGGCGGTCGATCAGGTGACTGTAAAGGCGATCGAGGTCGAGGCTTCCCTGGGGCTGCGATGGAGTCCAGGAAGAATCGTAAAGGGCCTCCGCATATTGGGCTGGTACCGCCCATCGGAGAAGGAAGCCGTCTTCCGGACGCACCCAGAAGCTCATTCGCAACCCGGAGTCCGTAATGGCTTCCAGCTTGTGACAGGTGACGGCCTTCCCGCCCGGCAGGGAAACTGTGTCCTGACCGGCTTTGGCCATTCGGAGATGGAAGGTTTGCGGATATTGCACCAGAATCTGGGGGACAAGAAAGGGATACCGGGCTGAGTCAACGTGGAGTTGATGAAAATGCCATAAGAGGAGCTGGTAGTGGTCCAGGCAGAAGTTGTTGTCCAGGAGGAAGGTCCCTTTCTCCAGGCCGAGAGCGATTTTCTTTTCGCCGAGCCCTGCCGCGCGGATCACGGCAAAAGCGCTGTCCCGTCGGAAAGCCACCTCAATCGTCGCCTGTTCCTGCTGCTGGGCGTAGACGGTGAGGTGGTAGTACAGAGGGAGCAAGCTGACCTTGTGGCTGGCCAGGGCCCCGCGCAGGGTGACCTCGACCGCTTGTCCCGCTTGCTTCAACCGGAAGGCGATGGACGAGCGGGTGACGAAGGAATCCGCGATCACTTTCGTTTGGTAGGAAGCAGACCCAATGTCCTCGCCCAACATGCGGATACGGTAGCGGACCGTCGGCTCCCCGGCCCGTGCGTGGAGACAAAGGGAGAGGGAAAGGGCGAGGAGGACGTTGCCGGTAGAGTAAGCCCTCATTTCGCACCTCGACCAAGCGGTGAGCTGCTGACACGGTAGGCTACCCGCAAATCTACCGATTGCTCCGTTCAGTTTCAAGCCGAGCAGTGCCAGGACAGTCGGGGGCCCTTTCCTCCAGCTGCCTGAGGGGGCACGGTGAGCGAGTTATCGGAAGGTTGACGGCCGGTTTACGAGAATCGTTTGCGGGGGCCGGTCGCAGCGGGCGAGCGGATCGGCACGGCGGAGCGGACTCTGTCGGCCGGGAAGGTCCAGCTACCGGAGGGGAAAAACGCCTTGACAATCAAGGGGGATTCTTTTAATTTGGCCGTTGATTTTTCGTGGATTCCGCCTTGTTTCGACGCGGGGGCGAAACCGTCTGGCGGCGGGCTCCAAGGCCGAGAGGTGACGATGTCGGGTCGGCAGCTGGAACCTTTGATTTTCGAGATTTCGCGACCGGGCAAGTGCGGTGTGAAGCTTCCAGAGGTGGATGTCCCCCACGCCGACGTTGAGGATCTACTCCCCGCCGATGCCCTCCGCGCCCGTCCCGCTGGGCTGCCGGAGGTAAGCGAGCCTGAAGTCGTCCGCCATTTTGTCCGCCTCTCTGCGCTCAACTACCACTTGGACAAGGGGCTTTATCCCCTGGGCTCCTGTACGATGAAATACAATCCTAAGATCAACGAGGCCATGGCTCGACTTCCGGGCTTTGCGCATCTGCACCCCTTCCAGCCGTCGCAGACGGTCCAGGGCGCCCTGCAGCTTATGGCCGAACTGGGCGCGTATCTCTGCGAGATCGCGGGAATGGCAGGTGTTACCCTCCAGCCGGCAGCGGGAGCGCAGGGAGAGCTTACCGGCCTGATGATGATCCGGGCCTACCACGAGCGTCAGGGCAAGCCGCGGCGGTTCGTACTCATTCCGGATTCCGCCCACGGGACCAACCCGGCCAGCGTGACCATTTCGGGATACGAAGCCATTCAGATACGATCCAACGAGAACGGGCGGGTGGATCTGGAGGATCTGCGCGCGAAGGCGAACGAGGAGACAGCGGCGTTGATGCTCACGAATCCTAACACGCTTGGGATTTTTGAGGTGGACGCGGACGCCATTCGCCAGATCCTCGACTCCGTGGGCGCCTTGTTTTACATGGACGGCGCCAACCTGAACGCTCTTCTGGGCATCGTGCGACCCGGGGATCTTGGGGTCGATGTGGTGCACTTCAATCTCCACAAGACCTTCTCCACTCCCCACGGGGGTGGGGGACCGGGAGCCGGGCCTGTGGGCGTGTCGGAGCGGTTGCTTCCTTTCCTACCGAAGCCTGTGGTACGGAAAGATGGCGATGGCTACCGCTTCGATTGGGAGCGACCCGATTCCATCGGCCGTGTCCTGGCCTTCTGGGGGCACTTCCTGGTCATGGTACGGGCTTACACGTACATCCGGATGCTGGGACCGGAAGGCCTTCGGGCAGTCAGCGAGGCCGCCGTCTTGAACGCGAACTATCTGCTGGCCCGCCTGCGGCAAGTCTACGACCTCCCCTACGCGGAACGACCCATGCACGAGTTTGTGCTGTCCGGCGACCGGCAGAAGACAAAAGGCGTACGTACCCTGGACATTGCTAAGCGTCTTCTGGACCTTGGCCTACACGCGCCGACCGTTTACTTCCCCCTCATTGTGCACGAGGCCCTGATGATCGAGCCGACCGAGACGGAGTCCAAGTCCTCGCTGGATGCCTTCGCCGAGGCGATGCTCCAGATCGCCAGGGAGGCAGAGGAATCCCCCGAGCTTCTCAGGTCGGCGCCGACAACGACCCCTGTCGGCCGCTTAGACGAAGCGAAGGCCTCGCGCGAGCTCAACGTACGCTACGTGCGCGCTTAGCGCAGGGCCGCTTTCGCGTTGCAGGAAAGGGCAAGCCAGAAAGGACCGGATGGACGATCTGAGTAGCCAGGAAGGGAAGAAGTTCCGCGTCCTCGTGGTCGACGACGTGCCGGTGAACGTCCAGCTCCTGCGAACCCACCTGGAAGCGGCGGGTTACGAGGTCTTGGAGGCAGGCGACGGGTTGCAGGCTCTCGATGTGGTGCGGCGGGAAAGCCCGGACCTCGTCCTCCTGGACGTGATGATGCCCAATATGAACGGCTTCGAGGTCTGCGAGCAGATCAAGAGCGATCCAGCCACTCAGTTTATCCCCGTGGTAATGGTTACGGCCCTGAACGAGGCCACCGATCGGATTCGGGGTATTGAGGCCGGGGCAGACGACTTCATCTCCAAGCCGTTCAACAAACACGAGCTTCTGGCAAGGGTTCGCTCCCTCCTCCGGATGAAGAAACTCCACGACGAGCTCGAAGAGAAACTGCGGGAGCTGGAAGAGGCGCGGGAGCGCCTTCAAGAACTGGCCGTGACGGACGGCCTCACCGGCCTCTACAACTACCGCTACTTCCGGGAGCGTCTCCAGAGCGAGGTGGACCGGGCCGAACGCTATCAGCTCGACCTATCCCTCGTGATGATAGACCTCGATTACTTCAAGCATTACAACGATTGCAACGGGCATCCCGCCGGGGACGAAGTTCTGCGCACCCTTGGCGAGCTGTTGCGGGGCAACGTGCGCCGACCCGATGTGGCGGCCCGCTACGGGGGGGAGGAATTTGCCCTCATTCTGGTGGAGACCAGTGGCCCTAACGCGGTCGTCGTGGCGGAGAAACTGCGGCGCCTGGTGGAGGAATACCCGTTTCCCTTCCGGGAGCGCCAACCGGGTGCCCGACTCACCATCAGCGCCGGAGTCGCTGCCTATCCGGAGGACGGGACAACCGTCGAAACCCTGATCGCGGCAGCAGATGCGTACCTCTACCAGGCCAAGCAAAGGGGGAGGAACTGTGTGGTTTCGCGAGGGGCCGTACCGGAACAGATTGGTTGAGGCCGATTCCCGCCTGGGGCGCCTGGCTCCTGGAGAACGACGGGAGCTCAGGACGCGTGGGGAAAGATCAACGGAGCCTGGGGAGGCCAGCTCGTAACTCCGGAGGCGAGCCGAACATGAGGCACGAGGTGGCCGGATCCTCCGTCTTCCGGAGGATTTTCGCCTGGGTCCTGCTGGGCGCCCTTGTCCCGCTCAGTCTTCTGGCTCTCTACGCCAGCAGGCGGGGGAATATGGCGGGATGGGAGCTATGGCCATTCTATCTGGGAGCCACGCTTACCGCTGCCGTCATTGCTTTCCTTGTCGCCCGGAGCCTGGTGGTGCCGCTGAAGGAACTGGAACGCGGAGCCCGGGAGATCGCCCGCGGGCAGTTCCAGCACCGAATCCCCGTGCGTTCCGACGACGAGTTTGGCAAGCTGGCGCGCCTCTTCAACTACATGACCACCGAGCTGCAGCGTCTGAACGACCTGAACATCAGCCGAATCATCACGGAGAGAAACAAGAACGAGGCCATGCTGCGCCACCTGGCCGATGGGGTGATTGTTACGGATCTGCACGGAAACATCATGGCCATCGGTGCCGAGCTGGAGCGCCGGCTGGGGGTGCGCGCGGAGGAGGTTCGCGGCAAGCCGCTGGCCGAGCTGTGGAACAACCGCCGGTTGCTGCGGCTGATCCAGAGGGTGGCGCGAGCTCCCAAGGTGCGAAGTCTCTCCACGGAGATCGTCGATCGCTGTGGCCAGGAGTGGGGTCTACGGACGTTCGAGTGCAAGGCGGCCCCTGTCCTTACGGCTGAGAACGAGAAGATCGGAGTGGTGACGATTGTGCGCGATGTGACGCGCGAGCGCGAGGCCGATCGCCTCAAGACGGAGCTGGTGTCGATGGTGGCCCACGAGCTCCGCTCGCCCCTTACCTCCATCCGCGGGTTCTCGGAGCTGCTCCTCCATGCTGATGCGGACCGGGAACAGATCCAGCAGTACGCGGCTGTGATCCACGAAGAGACGGTGCGCCTGACCGAACTCGTGAACAAGTTCCTGGACATCTCCCGCCTGGAAAGCGGGCGGCTCGAGCCGCGCTGGGAGCCCGTCGACCTGGCCGAGGTGGTCACAACCGTCCTGGCCAATCACTCCACTCTCGCCGAGGCAAAGGAGATCCAGGTCCACTGGGAGCACCGGGACAATCTGCCGCGGATCGAGGGGGATAAGCAAATGCTCACGCAGGTCGTATTGAACCTGTACAGCAACGCCGTCAAATACAGCCCACCCGGTCGCCAGATCTGGCTGGATGTGCGGCGCCAGGGGCGGGAGATGGTCCTCACCGTGCAGGACGAAGGGGTGGGCATTCCCAAGAAGGACCTTCCCCACATCTTCCGTAAGTTTTACCGAGGCTCGAACGTAAGTTTGGCAGAAGATGGTTCACAGGGTTCAGGGCTGGGACTGGCGCTCGTGGCCCGGATCGTCGAGCTGCATCGCGGAAGAATCCTCGTCAGGAGCTCTGAGGGCAAGGGGACGATCTTCCGGATCTATTTCCCCCTCGAGAGAACGGGCGATGGGGAGGAGGTAGCTCCCTCCCTGAGCAGCTCGGAGAGCAGCAATGGCGGATAAGGGATATGTCCTCCTGGTGGACGACGATGCCAACATGGCGTTGATCGCCCAACGGGTTTTCACACGCGCCGGCTTCCGCTTCGCCAGCGTGGAGACGGGGCAGGACGCCTTCGAGTTCCTGCGCCGAGAGCGGCCGGATCTGGTGATGCTCGACTACATGCTGCCGGACATGAATGGGGAGGAGTTCCTGCGCGAGTACCAAAAACTGGGCCCCGACCGGCCGCCCGTAGTGATGCTCACCTGCCGGGCGGACAAGAACGATCGAATCGAGGAATACTTCCAGCTCGGCCTTTCGGCTTTCCTGGTGAAGCCCTTTGGGAATCGCGAGCTGGTGGCCGTGGCGGAGAACCTAATACAGCGCGCCCGCCTGGAGCGCCGTGAGCGCGTGCAAGGGGCTGGCCCCGGCGGAGACCAGTCCCTACCTCGCGAGGTCGTGAAGGACCTGATCCTCACCGTCCAGTCCCTCGAGGCCCTCGCCTACAGCCTCCTGAGCGGCGGGGACGGGGAGCTGATGGAGCGGCAAAGGGTTACCGTAGGGGCCATCTACAATGGCTGTCGACGCCTGGAGAAGGCCCTTCGCGAGCTCGTCGAGAGAGCGGAACCCCATCTGCAGGCCACAACGCGCACGGAGGACATGGAGCCCCGCAGATGAGGTGGCTTCGGATCCTTGTGGTCGATCCCGCTCCCGAGCAAGCCCGGCGGACGAGGGAGATCCTTGAGCGCAACTTTCCAGGCGCCCGCGTCGACTTCTGCCAAGAGACCCAGGAGGCCCTGAGACGCGCTAAAGAGCGCAGTTTTCACCTCATCCTCGCAGACCACAACCCACCCCAGGTCGACGTCCTTCCCCTGTTGAGCCAATTGCGCGAAGGGAAGAGTCCCCCGTCGCTGATCGCCGTCTTCCGAGAGAGTCTGTCCGATGGGGTCTCCCAAGCCAGGGAGCTTGGCGCTTCGGAGTGCCTGGTGCGGGGCCCGGAGTTCGACGTGGTGTTGCCTCATGTGGTCCGACGCGTGCTGGAAGTCGCTTCCCTCGAAAAGCAGCTGGAAGATTGGCAGCATCGGTATGGGGAGCTCCTCCAGCACGTGAGCGACGCCGTGTTTTTCCTGGATCTCAAGGGGAGGCTGATCGCGTGGAACCGGCCCGGCCAGGAGCTCTTGGGGCTAAGCCCTGAGGATCTTGAGGGCCGCTCGTACGGAGATTTCCTTTCCGAGGCCAGCCGACAAGCCTTGCTTGGCCGGATCCGCGCGGCGCGGCGGCGGAGGTTTCGCCTGGAGCGCTTCGAAGCCGAGCTCCTGCGTCCCGGTGGGGGCTCGGTGCCGGTGGAGATCAACGCCTGGCCCATTCTGCGCAAGGGCCGGGTTGCAGGCTATCAGGCCTACGTCAAGGAAATTGGCGAGAAGAAGGCGGCGCTGGAGAGGGAGCGTGAACTCCGCCGCCAGCTGCAGGCCACCGTCGAAGCTCTGGAGCGCAAGACGATCGAGCTGGAAGAAAGCCAGCGCCTGCAATCCCAGTTCATCAGCAACGTGAGCCACGAGTTCCGCACCCCCCTCAATGGGATAATGGGCTACGCCGAGCTCCTGCGCGACGGTTTCTACGGGGACGTCACCCAAGAGCAGCGTGAGGTGCTGCGGAACATCATTTCCTGCGGCCAACACCTGCTGGAGCTCGTGAACGAGATTCTGGATCTGGCCAAGATTCAATCGCACCAGCTGAAGCTTCTCCTGGAACCTTGCACTCCCCGGGATGTCATCGAGCCGGTGGCCGGAACGATTCGGCCTCTGGTGCAGGAAAAGGGGCTTGAGCTGCGCATCGGTCCGTGCGAGGAGCGCCCGCTCATCCTCTGCGACCTGCAGCGCGTGTACCAGGTTCTCCTGAACCTTGCGGGTAACGCCGTGAAGTTCACCGAGCGCGGCTATGTGGAGTTGGGAGCCATCCCTCGCGACCATTACGTCGAGTTCTACGTGAAGGATACGGGAAGCGGTATTCCGAAGGACAAGCAGGAGGTCATCTTCCGCCAGTTCGTGCAGCTTGACGGCTCAATTTCGCGCAGGCAGGGTGGGCTGGGGATCGGATTGAGCCTTTCCAAGCAGCTCGTCGAGCTTCACGGTGGGGAGATCGGCGTCGAGAGCCAAGAAGGTGTGGGTAGCCGCTTCTACTTTACGATTCCGGTCTACGGCGAAGATCTGCCAGGGTCGGTGGACGGGGCGGGCGCCCTGCTTCAAGTCTCCGATCGGTAGCCCGGTGCGTGAGGGATAGATGCCCGAGAATACTCAACAGCGGCAGATCTCGAGTCCCGAGAGGGTGTGGCCGGATAGCTTCCCCGGACCGGCGTCGGAGGCACTGGCGGCCGAGAGGCAGGCGGGTCGCGGGCTCGTCCTTGTGGTGGACGATGACCCGGATGTCCGGGAGATTCTCCGCAAGACCCTGGCCACGGCCGGCTATAAGGTGATGCAGGCGTCCGATGGCCAGAGCGCCCTGGACCAGATCGTTGCAGCCTCGCCCGAGGTGATCATCCTCGACGAAATGATGCCCGGGATGAGCGGTACCGAGCTCCTCCATGAGCTGCAAGAGCGCGGCTTTCTGGACGAGGAGGGGGCGGTGGTGATCGTCCTGACGGCGCGGGATGAAGCGGTGGTCGACAAAGCCCGGTACCTGGAATTGGGCGTTGCGGCGGTCCTCCACAAGCCGTTCGGCCATCGGGAGATTCGCATCATCGTGGACAATCTGCTCACGATCCGCCGCATGTCGCAGGAGGTGGGCCGGCTACACGCCTGGGCGAGGAGCTCCGAGCGACGCTACCGCGCGTTGATCGAGAGCGCGACCGACTGGGTATTTACCCTGGACACCGCGGGGCTGCTGGTTTTCGTCAATGCCTCTTTCGAGAGGATCACAGGGTTTGGGCGGGAGGAGTGGATCGGCAGGCCCCTGGCGGATCTGATGATCGCTCCGGATCGCGGGACGTGTCGGCAGGCCGTGCGGCGCTGCCTAAGAGGCGAGGCGCAATTGTTCGAGGCTCGCCTTGGACGCGTGGACGGTCGGGTTGCGTACCTTTCCTTCCACCTGAGTCCTTTGCGTGAGGGGGAGGAGGTGATCGGGGTTGTAGGGGTGGCGCGCGACACAACGGATCGGCGACGCCTCGAGGATCAGGTGCGGGAACTCAGCGACTTCACGCAGACCATCCTGCACAGCCTGGGCTCGGGCCTGTTGACCCTTGACGAAGAGCGCCGCATCACGTTTGCCAACGAGATGGCCGGGGAGATCCTGGGATGGCCGTCGGCGGAGTTGCTTGGTCGCTCGATCGACGATGTGTTCGCCTCGCTCGGTCAGCAGATGGTGCCCGGGGATCTGTTGCGCCACGGGGGATCCCTGGCCAGCCGAGAGGTCACGTACGTTCGCCCCGACGGGAAGCGCATCTACATCGGATACACGATCACCTGCCGCAGGCAGGAAGGGGATCGGCGGGTAGCAGGTGTGCTGACGTTTCGGGACAT
Source organism: candidate division KSB1 bacterium (assembly GCA_034506315.1). Classification (GTDB taxonomy): domain Bacteria; phylum Zhuqueibacterota; class Zhuqueibacteria; order Oleimicrobiales; family Geothermoviventaceae; genus Zestofontihabitans. Next base: position 27,041 of record JAPDPT010000003.1, read on the forward strand.
CACCGACGTCAAAGAGATGCAGGCCCAGGTGTTGCGAATGGATCGCCTGGCTTCCCTGGGCGTTCTCGCTTCCGGAATTGCCCACGAGATCCGCAACCCCCTGGCCGGCATCAAGATGATGGCGCAGTCCCTGGAGGAGGAAATCCCGCCGGACGATCCGAAAAGAGAACACCTCCGCCGCATCATCGGACAGGTGAATCGATTGGACGAGCTTATCCGGCAGTTTTTTTCCTACGCTCGTCCCCGCAAACCCGTCCGGCACCCCCACAGGCTGCCCGAGATTATCGCAGAGGTGCGCGCCCTCCTGGACAAACGGCTCCGCACCCGGGGCGTCGAGTTCCGTGAGGAATACGCCGACCCCCTTCCCGATGTCTACGTGGACTTCCACCAGATGCAGCAGGTTTTCATGAACCTCTTCTTGAACGCATTGGACGCGATGCCTGAGGGGGGCCTTCTCATAGTCCGGGCCGAGGCGGTCCATACGGCTCTCCACGCGGTCGAGAGGCGGGGAAGAACCCGTCTCCGGCCCGTACGAGGGCTCTTTGTGCGGGTCGAAGTAGAAGATACGGGTAAGGGGATCCCCGAGGAGATTCTCGGCAGCATTTTCGACCCGTTCTTCACCACCAAATCTCAAGGCACGGGACTCGGGCTTTCCATTGTCCATCGTATCATGGAGGAGCACGGGGGCGAGATCTCGGTGACCAGCGAGGTGGGCAAAGGGACGCGCTTCGTTCTGCTCATTCCGACTCAGGAGCTCGAGTCATGAAGGGGACCATCCTCATCATTGAGGACGAGGAGGCGGTACGCTGGGCCCTGCGCGACACGCTGAAGAGGCGCGGCTACGCGGTGCGCACGGCCGAAACGGGCGAAGAGGGTCTCCGCCTGGCTCAGCAGGAAATCATGGACCTTGTGCTTCTGGATGTCCGGCTCCCGGGGATGAGCGGCCTCGAGGTCTTGCAGCGACTCCGGGAGGAGGATCCGGACCTCCCGGTGATCATGATCACTGCCTACGAGGATGTGGATCCGGTGATCCGCGCCATGAAGCTCGGCGCGTACGACTACTTCATCAAGACCGTGGACCGGGACGTTCTTCTCCATGCCATCGAGCGCGCCCTGGAAACCAACCAACTCAAGCGCGAGGTGGCGCGCCTGAAGGCGGAGCGCCTCACCCGCGTGGAGACGGGTCTTTTGGGAGTGAGTAAGGCTATTCGCGAGGTCCGCCAGCTCATCCGCATGGTCGCGGCTACTCCTCGAACCTCGGTGCTCATTCAGGGCGAAAGCGGGACGGGCAAGGAGCTGGTGGCCGACGCGATCCACGCCCTCAGCGCACGCGCGGACAAGCCCATGGTGAAGATCAATTGTGCCGCCATTCCCGAGAATTTGCTGGAGAGCGAGCTCTTCGGCCATGAGCGGGGTGCCTTCACAGATGCCAAGAAAGCCAAGAAGGGACTTTTCGAAATTGCCGATGGCGGCACCCTCTTCCTCGACGAAATCAGCACCATGAAGCTGTCGCTCCAGCCGAAACTCCTGCGCGTGCTGGAGACGAATGTCTTCCGGCGGGTGGGAGGTGTGACGGACGTCCGCGTGGATGTGCGCGTCATCGCCGCGACCAATCGCAATCTCTGGGATTGCGTCCGCGAGGGCCTCTTCCGGGAAGACCTGTACTATCGACTCAAGGTGATGGAGATTACCATTCCGCCGCTGCGGGAGCGGAAAGAGGACATACTGCCCTTGGCCAAGTTCTTTCTCGAAACGCTGAACCGGGAGTTCGGGAAGAGCATCGAGGGAATCTCGCACGCGGCCGAGGATCTTCTCCTGGCCTACCCGTGGCCTGGGAATGTTCGTGAATTGCGCAACGTCATCGAGCGCGCTGCCATTCTTTGCAATAGCCGGCTGATTGAGCCCAAACACCTGCCCCTGGAACTGCGGCAGGGCGAGGCTGTGGTCCTGCCGCACAACAATGCTGGTTCCGAGGCCAACGACGATTCGCTGGAGGCTGCGGAGAAAAGACACATCCTCAAGGTACTGGAGAAGGCAGGCGGCAACAAGTCCAGGGCCGCCCGCATGTTGAACATCTCTCGGTCGACGCTGCGGGACAAGTTGCGCCAATACGGAATCCCGTAGGAGCATCCGACCACCCTGGCCTGAGCAGGCGATCTGTAAGTCCGGACGAGGCGAGGGTGCGGGGACGCGTGGGCGGGTGGCCATGCGTGCAGGGCGCACGTGGGAGGAACGGATGATCCGCGAGCCGAGACGCTTCCGAAGTGTCATCGTTGACGACGAGTGGCTTGTACGGGCAGAGCTGGAACGGATGCTGCGCGCCTTCCCGGAGATTGAGGTGGTGGGCCAGGCAGAAAACGTCGCTCAGGCTGTTCAACTGGTACAGGAGAAGCGCCCCGATGTGATCTTCCTCGATATCCAGATGCCAGGGGAATCAGGCTTTGAACTCCTGGACAGGATCAATGTAGATTGCAAGGTGATCTTCGTGACGGCCTACGACCAGTATGCCCTCCGGGCCTTCGAGGTCAACGCTCTGGACTATTTGCTCAAGCCCGTGACCACCGAGCGGTTAGCTAAGGCGATCCAGAGGCTTCACACGCGCACACCGGCTCCCGAGCCGCCGCGAACTGCTCTCGACTACAACGACGTGATTTACGTGCTGGTCAGCGGCACGCCGCGCTTCGTCAAGGTCTCCCTCATCAAGTGCATCACGGCCGCAGGAAATTACTCCTACCTGCTGTACGGGGATCGACGGCCGGAGCTTGTTCCCAAGACCCTGAGCCAGTGGGAGGAGATCTTACCCAAATCGCATTTTGTCCGCATTCACCGGTCCGCGATTGTGAATTTCGAGTACGTACGGGAGGTCAAGCGGGGGCGCAACTACAACTACCTGGTGTTCCTCCAGGGGGTGGAGAAGCCCCTCACCCTCAGCCGACGTTACGCAGCCCGCCTCAAGAAGACCCTCTTTTGGTAAAAACCGGTCAACTCTCCGTTTTCGAGGCGAGCCTTCGGGCGGAGAAGTGGCGGTCACGACAGGCGCTCCTCGTGCGCCTGGAGCCGGGAGGCGATTTCGGGCCGCTTGTACCGGATCCGGATCCGCGCATGCACCCATCCGTCCTGCTCATACAGTCGGAAGGAGTGTCGGTTCCTGAACATGATTTCCAGGCGCTGGCGAATGTTCTGCAGCGAGGTGCCGTGGAGGCCCAGGTCACCGTCCGTTCCGGTCTCCTTGGGGGAGAGGAGGCGCCCCGTGTTGGACACGTCAATGGACAGGATCCCTCTTCGGTAGCGCACTACGACGGCCACCTTCAGTGGGATCGGGCCCGTCTTCATCCCGTAGCGGATGGCGTTTTCCACCAGCGGCTGGAAGGTGAAGGCGGGGATGAGGCATTGGCGGGCAGCGTCGTCGATCTCGAAGCGGACGTCGAGGGAGTCGCCGTAACGGATTTTCTCAATGTGCAGGTAGTTGTTCAGGGCGTTGAGTTCCTCCTCGAGGGAAGCGTACAGCTTGTTGAAGTTCATGAGCGTGTAGCGGAAGAACTCGGAGAGCTCGGTGATCATTTGCCAGGCGCGGTCCTTGTCGATGTGGATCATCGAACGGATGGAGTTGTGGGCGTTGAAGAGGAAGTGCGGGTTCATCTGGTACCGCAGCAGCTTGAGCTGCGCCTCGTTGGCCAGGGCCATTGCCTTCAGGGCGTTGCGCTTCTGCTTCTGGTAGTCCATGAAGTGGTAGGCGAGGACTCCCAGAATAAGGACCAAGAGCAGGCGGAACCACCAGGTCTGCCAGAAGGGGGGCAAAATCCGAATGCGCACCGCTACCCCCTGGTCGTTCCAGCGGCCGTCGTTGTTCGCGGCCCTCACGCGGAAGGTGTACGTCCCCGGATTCAGGTTTGTATACACCGCGAAGCGGCGGTTTCCCGCCCAGATCCAATCCTGGTCGAACCCCTCCATCTTGTAGGCATATTGATTCTGCTCGCTATTGGCGTAATTCAGGGCTGCGAACTCGAACGAGAACACGGAGTGGCGGTACGAAAGGACAAGCGTGCTGGTCTGACTGATGTGCTGCCGGAGGATGGGCTCCTTGCCCCCGACTAAGACCGGCCGGTTGAAGATGCGGAAATCCGTGATCACCACGGGCGGGACGTACGCGTTTTCGCGGATGCTGTCCGGGTGAAAGATGGTTACGCCGTTGATCCCTCCGAAGAGCATCTCGCCCCGGCGCGTACGGCAATAGGCATTGTAATTGAACTGATCGCTTGCCAGGCCGGCCTCTCGACCGTAGTTCTTGCACTGACCCGTGCGGGGATCAAAGCGGGAGAGGCCGTTGGTTGTGCTCAACCATAGGAAGCCGTGGTTGTCTTCTAAGATGCCGTACACGGTGTTGCTGGGAAGGCCGTCCTTTCGGGTATAATTGCGGAGCACCTGCCGGGTCGAATCGAGGCAGTAAAGCCCTGCCCCCACGGTCCCGAACCAGAGCCTGCCCCGAGAATCCTCGACGATGCAGCGCGTGTCCACGTTGCCGGTTCGGTCGCCCAGTAGGTACAGGCGGATCGCGCCGGTGCGTTTGTTCAGACACGCCACGCGGTTGTTTCCAGATCCGACCCAGATGGCTCCCTGGCGATCCTCGCAGAGGGCGAGGATATTCTCGAAGCCGGGGATGCTGTCATTAGGCAGGACGCGCTCAATCTTCTCGATGCGTGGCCCTCGCGCCCGCACAAGGTCGAGTCCACCACCGTACGTGCCGACCCAGATGGCTCCCTCGCGATCCTCGAGTAAGGCCATTACGTGATTGGCCGAAAGGCCAGGGCGCCCCGCACGTCCGGCAGATAGGTGCGTGAATCTCGTCCGGCTGGGATCGAGGATGTTCAGCCCTCCTCCGTAGGTGCCGATCCACAGGTTCCCGTGGCGGTCCTCAAGGAGGGCCTTGATGTTGTTGACGCTGAGGCTGTTCCTCCTCTGAGGGTGGCGCGTGTAGTAGGTGAAAAGGCCCGTAGTGCGGTCCAAGTAGTTCAGTCCGCCGTGCTCCGTGCCAAACCAGAGATTGCCTTGGCGATCTTCCAGGAGGGCGTAGACCGTCCCGTCGTTGAGGCATCTGGGATTGTTCGCTTCGGCCCGGAAGCGGTAGAAAGGCAGATCGAAACTCAGGTAGCTGACGCCGCCGCGCGTCCCAATCCAAAGGTCTCCCTTCCTGTCCTTGAACAGGGTCAGGACGGAGTTGTGGGCGAGGCTCGCGGGGTCACTTGGGTTGTGGTTGTAGCGGACGAACTGTCCCGTGCGCGGATTGAAGCGGTAGAGGCCGCTTCGGTTGCCCACCCAGAGGTTTCCGCGGCCATCGTCCAGAATCGCCCGGATGGTGGTGCTCTCCGGATCGTCGGGATCAGGGTGGTATTGGTGGAAGCGCATGGTTCGCCGGTCAAGGAGGTTGAGGCCTCCGTAGGCGGTGCCAATCCAGAGACGGCCCCGGGTGTCCACGTGCAGCGAGTAGATGGCGTTGTCGCCGATGCTGGAGGGGTCGCCATCGCGGTGGCGGAAGAAGGTCCACTGCTGGGTGCGACGGTCGAAGAGGGCAAGCCCGGCGGCGGCAGTGCCTACCCATAGGCGTCCGTCGGGGTCTTCGCAGAGCGCCAGGACTTCCCGCGTGGGCACTTCCTTGCCTACGGGAAGCGGGTAATGGGCGATTTCTCCGGTGTCGGGGTTCAAGCGGTCCAGCCCATTTTCCGTTGCCAGCCACAGGTTGCCCTCGCGGTCTTCGAGGATGGCATTCACATTCTTACCCCCGAGGCTCACGGGCGACGTGGAATCCGCGCTGAAATGCGTGAACGTCTCGGTCCCGCGATCAAAAAGGTTCAGGCCGCCGGCTTCGGTCCCAATCCACAACCTCCCGTGGCTATCCTCAAAAATGCAGCGGACGAGGTTTGCGGAGAGGCTCCCAGGTGACTCTGGGTCCCATTGAAAGACCTTGAACTCGTAGGCGTCGAATCGATTCAGTCCCTCATTGGTGCCAAACCACATGAAGCCCTGGCTGTCCTGGTAAATGCAGTTGACCTTGCTGTGGGAGAGTCCGTGTTCGACGGAGAAGTTGCGGAAATGGGGGCTTGGCTCTTGGGCGAGAAGCACGGTGCCGGAGAGGAAAGCGATTAGCCCCGCGCCCTTCGACCAAACTCCTCGGACACGCATGGCAGCGACTCCATTCGGACTGGGGAAGCCCTTGACCTGGAGCCTCACGCCTTGCAAATTAGAATGTCGCGGGACTATGTCAAGGCCTTCCTTGGGGTGGTGTGCGAAGCCCACGCTCTGCAGAGGTCACCAAGAAGCCGGAGGAAGGTGCTATCTACCACTTAAAGGCGCCCCGTGCCGCTCGCATTCCTATTTTGCCGCTCACATAATCCCCCTTGCGCGGGAGGGGGGCGGATATAATGTTAGCGCGGGTAGGAGGCTGGGAGTGCGGAATTCACGCACGAGCGGGGGCAAAAATACCGCAGAGGATCAGCAGCGATCATACCAGGATAAGGGGCAGGAGGATGAGAGGTAGCGTTCGGAAGATCGGCAGGATTGGAGAGGCCACGATGAGCCGGAGGGTCGGGCCGCGAGCCTTCACGCTGCTGGCATGGTTCCTCGCAGGGGGCATCGCTGCATTTCCCCTTGGAGTCGGCTTAGCTCAGAGCGTGGGGAAGATCGCCGGTACCGTACGGGACGCCCAGACGGGTGAACCCCTGCCGGGTGCCAACGTGGTGATTGTGGGGACCACCATGGGTGCCGCCGCCGACGAACAGGGCGACTATTTCATTCTGAGCGTCCCGCCCGGTCGCTACGAGGTCCGAGCCTCGATGATGGGCTACGAGTCGGTGTCGGTGGTCGATGTGATCGTGAACGCGGGCAGAACAACCCGCGTCGATTTCCGCCTCGCCCAGAGGGTGTTAGAACTGCGCGAAGTAGTCATTCAGGCCGTCCGCCCCGATGTGGAGCGTGATAAGACATCAACCAGCGCCATCCTGCGTTTCGACGAAGTGGAGATGCTACCTGGGGTTCGGAACATTGCCGACGTCATTAACCTCACAGCCGACGTGGTGGACGGTCACTTCCGCGGCGGCCGTACAGGGGAGGAGTATTACATCCTCCAGGGACTGGGCATCGTGAACCCTCTGGACCGCTCGGCTGCCTTCCTGCCCATCATGAGCGCGGTAGAGGAGGTGGAGGTCATCACGAGCGGATTCGGCGCGCAATACGGCAATGCCCAGTCGGGCGTGGTGAACATCTCCATGAAGGAGGGGGACCCGCGAACGTGGCGGACGCGCGTGGAGCTCCGTGCGCGCGCACCGGGGCGCAAGCACTTCGGCCCCAGCGTCTACGATCCGGCGGCCAACGTTTACCTACAACTCCTGCTACTGGATGAGACCTGGTTGCGCGGGGATCCGAGCTCCGACCTCCGCCAGCCCTACTACGGCTCAATGGGCTCAGGCCTGACCAACTATTTCAAGGGAGACACTCTTATCCAGATGGCGGTGGCTAAGGCGCTGTGGCTGCAGAGCCGCCGCGATATCGGGCGCGATTATGGGGAAGAGATCGACCACTCGGTAGAGGTCGCCACCGGCGGGCCCATCAACAATCGCCTGCGGATGTTTGTGGCAGCGCGCGCCAATCGCGACTGGCCGACATTCCCGACCGAGAGGCCGAACGCTGAGTATCAGGCCATGGGCAACGTGGTCGCGGACCTGGGCGGTGCGGCGACCCTGCGGGTCAGCGGGGGCCTCTCCCACCAGCGAGGAAACATCTTCCCCGGCTCGAACAGCGTCAGCGGATACCAGCGTTGGCTCTGGGATCGGATCACGGGGATCCAGCAGAGAAAGAGGGTCAATGCCCAGCTCGGCATGCGCTTCACGAAGATGTTCAGCCCGAGCGCCTACCTGGAGCTCAAGCTGAATTCCCTCTTCACCAACAATTACCAAGGCTCGACCCCTGTGCCGAACGTGTTGCCCGATACGGTAGACGTGAACTGGGTGGTAGGGACCATCGCCTTTCCGAACAACAATTCGCCGGACCTGTTGAACTACCAGCTGGGTTACGACAATTTCCTGGACCAGAAGACGCGTACGATCTCCCTGGAAGGTTCCTTCACCGATCAGATCACAAAGAGTCACCTTCTGAGCGCGGGTGTTCAGGTCAACACCTATCGGATCGATGTGTCCAATTTCCTGGGCATTCGGTCCACCCGCCAATTGGAGCGCTACAAGGCCCATCCATTTGAGGCGGCCGTCTACGTTCAGGACAAGATGGAATTCGAGGGGATGATCGCCAACGTGGGCTTGCGCTACGATCTGTGGTACGCGGGCACGGAATACTACACTGACCTTTACACGCCGTTCGGTGACCCGGACGCCCACGGACGCTTCGACCCGTCCAAAGGCAAGACGGAGAAGGCGCCCGTCTACATGCGATTGCAGCCACGACTCGGCATTTCCTTCCCCGTCTCGGTGGGTACGGTGTTCCATCTCAATTACGGTGCCTTCATGCAGAGGCCTGCGTTCCAGTACATCGTCTCCCGGAGGCTGGGCCAGCGCCTCAACGACCCAGTGATCCTGGGCAATCCGAAGCTGGAGCCTGAGACGACCAATAGCTACGATGTGGGAGTGGTCCAATCTCTTGGTCAGGGCTTCACCCTGGACGTGAGCGGCTACTACAAGGACGTGAAGAATCTGGTCCAGCAGGCGAACTTTATCGATCAGAGAGCCGGCTATCAGGTGAGCTCCTATTTCAACCTCGATTACGCGGATATCCGCGGCTTCCGCATCGTGCTGAGCAAGCGGAGAGGAGCCCTCACCGGCTCGATCAACTATCAGTACGGGTACGCGACGGGTAAGAGCGCAACGGCTACGGCCGCCACGCCGATTTTCAACCGGGATACGAGCAATGTGGTCACCACCGACCTCACGAACGTGCCGACGCGGGACATCATCCTGGATTTCGATCGGACGCACAATCTGGTGGTGGCTCTTTCCTACGCCTTCGGCAGGGATTTCGGCCCCCAGGTGTTGGGTACGCGACCGCTGGCCGACCTCAACGTCTCTGCCTACTCCACGGTCCGGAGCGGCCGGCCCTATACTTCCCCGTTCGACATTCGCCTCATCAACGTGAAGCGGGCCCCCGCCGAGTACAACACGGATCTGCGGATCACCAAGATCGTGCGCAAGTTCCTCGGTGTACAGGCCCGTTTCTACTGTGAGGTCTACAACGTCTTCAACAACAAGATCCTGAACTACGACTATCTCTTCCAGAGGCCCACGGCGACCAACCCGAACCTGCCGCTTCAGTACTACGAGAAATACCCGATTGACGACAAGCGGAATGGCGTCCGTTACTGGTGGGACAAGGGGAGGCAGGGTCCGTTTGCGATCGACCAGTCCTTCCTGATTTACGACAATCAACCCCGCTCCTTCCAGTTCGGTGTGGTATTCGAGTTCTAAGGAGCCTGGCCTATGTGGCGGAGAAGGAATGCTGCGGTTGTGCTTGTCGGTCTGCTTGCGGGGATAGCCTCGACGGCCACCAGTCAGCAGCGGGACTGGAGGGTCCACACTCGCGGCATGCTGCATCAGACGGTTTTCAATACGGGGGAGCTCGGACGGGCCTATAGCGCCGGAGGCACCATCCAGGTCGGCATGCCCTCGATGGAATGGCCCCCCTATTCCAACATGGTGCTCGACCGTCGGAACTACCCCGGTCAGCACAATTCCTTTGGAAGCGGGATCTGGTTGGCCGGTACACGTCCCAGCGGTCGGAAGTACGCCTTTTGCGGCGCAGTTTCCAACGCCAGTGGTGATCCGGTTCCGGTGGTGGGCGTCTACAGCATCCCCATTCGGATTGAGAGGATTGAGAATTTCCCCGTGCTGGCCACTGGGGAGCTGAATCCGAACTTCAACCCCGACGAGGCGGAGGAGATCATCATCTCCGAGTGGGACACTCCGGTGGGCGTTCGGGTGACCCGGACAAGCCGGGCGTGGAGCTATCCTGGCTACAACAACTTCATCATCTACGAGTACGAGTTCAAGAACGTGAGCCCGGACACCATTACGGACCTTTTCATCACCTTCGCCTGTTCTTTTGCTCCGTCCATGTTCGGCTACCAGCGGAACCACGGGAATTGGACCGAAAGCGCCTTCCGGGGGCAGCCCCCGGCTGGTCTCGGCGACCATTTCGCTCGCTTCGATCTGCGCCGCTGGCTGAGCTACAACCACGAGCGAGACGGCCTTCCCGACCCGGTCTTCTTCGAGGAGTGGTCTAAGCCAGGGGACCGCGGGGGGTTGAACTCACCCCAGGCTGTGGGGATCATGGTTCTGCACTACGACTACGAGCACCTGGCTCGGAAGGACCAGACGAAGCAGGTTTTCCTGGCCACCACAGACAGCGCCGGCATGTGGGACGAGAACGGCAAGGCCAAGCAGCCGTTCCTCCTCCGATACGAGAACGGCAACCTTCCCGAAACGAAGATCGGAACGTGGATGGATCCAACCCTGCAGCGGAAGACGGCGATCTGGCAAGGGTCAAAAGACTCCTCCATCTTCTGCGGGCAGTTCGATCCCGAGCTCTGGCCTTACTGGAAGGGGCGCACAAAAGGGTCGGTCAACCTTTCCTGGTGGCAGCCGGTGAACCGCGCCTATGGGTTCTACCCCTACATCCTCCCGCCGGGGGAGACCATCCGCTTTGCCGTAGCGGAGGTGGTCGGGTATGGTCCGGGCGTAGCGGGCGACAGCGTTTACAAGGATCTGGGCGGGAACATCCGGGCTGGCGTGGACGCGGGCTTCTACTTCCATCCAGTGCCGAGCTGGTATAAGAAGCTCCGTTACGACTACCTGGGAACCAAGGACTACATTGGCAGCGACTATCTCCAAACCCACCCCCTACCTTGGTACGTGACGCCTGGCGTGGTCTCGATCCGGGACGTGGCGGACCGCGCCATTCAGATCTACACGGGACGCCCGCTAATGAAGTACGACACCTTGCAGTACAAGCCGGAGGAGGCCCCGCCCAGAGGCCGCTACGACACCGTGCCGATCCCCTTCCCGGCCCCGGCGATCCGGGTCGAGAATACCCACGCCGCCGCTAACCGGATTGTGTGGGGCCCGGAGGTGGAGAACTTCACCTGTCCGAGACTGCGAGCACCCCTGAGTCATTACCTCGTGCTGCGCGCACCGCATCCCCTGGGGCCGTGGACCGTGATCGACTCGGTCGGAATTCGCGATCCTCGGTACTTCCGGGACGGTCAGTACGCGGTCCTGGATCCTTATAGCAATTTGGGGGACAACGTTGCTTACGCCGTGGTCTCGGTGGATGAGCTGGGCGGAAGAAGCGGGATGACCAACCTGACCATCCACGAGACCCAGGCGCCACCCTCGGAAAGGCTGGGCAAGGTTTACGTGGTGCCCAATCCGCTGATCGTGACGAGCGGGCTTACGGGCTCGGACCCCGCCGGGGAGATTGGTGACCGGATCCAGTTCATGGGTCTTACCAAGCGCTGCGTAATCCGTATCTTCTCGTATACCGGACAGCTTGTAATGACCATCCGGCATGAGCGAGAGACCTACGGCAATCCGTGGTATCAACTGAGCGTGAACAATCAGCTGATCGCCTCGGGGGTGTACTACTTCGTGGTGGAAGATCTCGACACGGGCGAGCGAGCCAGCGGCAAGTTCGTGGTGATCCACTAACGCAAACGGGCTGACGGCTATGGGTGCTTCGGCGGAAACCAAACGAGTGCTTGTGCTCATGGTTGCCCTGGGCCTGGTGGCGACGCACTCGGCCCTGGGGCAAAAGGTGGGTAGCACCTCCATGCAATTCCTAAAGGTGGTGCCGTCGGCGCGCGGTGCCGCCCTTGGCGAGGCCTACTCGGTCTGGGCAACAGGCGCAGAGGCCATCTTCTGGAACCCTGCGGGCCTGTCCAAGCTGGAGGGGATGGAGTTCACAACCACCTACGTCGATTGGCTCTTTGACGCTCAACAAGGGGCGCTGGCCATCGCCAAGTCCTTCCAGGGGATGGGGACGATTGGCCTCCAGCTACAGTACGCCGACTTCGGCGAGTTCGAGGAGACAAGCACGGCGCGACCGTACATCAACGACCCAGAGCACCCCGGATTTACCGGGCGCACCTTCCGCCCGTTCGGCTGTGTCCTGGGGGCCACTTACGCTCGCGACCTCACCGACAAGTTCTCGGTGGGCATCGGGATGAAGTACGCGTACCAGTCCCTGTTCAGCGAACGCGAAGTGACTGCGATGGTCCGGCAGGGGGTCTACGAGCAGGTGAAGACCTGGGCGGGTGGGCTCCTTTTCGATTTCGGGATCCGCTACAATACCGGTTACCGGACGATCCACATCGGCTCTTCGGTGCAGAACTTTGGTGCCAACGTGAAGTTTGCCAAGGAAGCTCACCCTGTACCGCTGCTTTTCCGCTTCGGCGTCGGTGCCGACCTGCTCGGCCCCCATGCGCTCCTTGTGCCAGGTGAAGGGGAACACCGTTTAGGGATGGTCTTCGACATCTTCCACCCCAATGACTACGACCAGCAGATGCACTTGGGAGCTGAGTACGAGTTCCGGGGACTGCTTGCCCTGCGGGCAGGCTACAAGTTCAACTACGACTTTGACGGCCTCACTCTTGGGGCCGGAATCAAGTACGCGGTGGACGGCCTGCGCGTGCGGCTCGACTGGAGCTACGGCGACATGGGAACCTATCTGGGCAACGTGCAACGGATAAGCGTGGGATTGACTCTGCCATGAAGGGCGCAAGGATTCTTCTAAGCGTGGTCCTGGGACTGACGGCTCGCCTGGTGCTTGCCCAGGGATACGGTGGTCCTGTGAACTTCCAAGGTCTCGAGCACGTTCAGCTTCACTCCGCGGCCGCTCGGGGCATGGCGGGGGTGTACTCGCTGCGGCAACCCGACCTGGGATCGATGTTCAACCAACCAGCCGCCTTGGGCCCGCTCACTTCCCTGGCTGTTTCGGCGGGAGGTTTGCGGCGCGCAGAGCGGCTTGAGCAGGAGCAGAACTACGCCCCGGTCCGTTACTACCCGAACCTAAGTCTCTTGCTGGAAAGCTTGTCCTTCAAGATTCCGGATCCCAATCCAGAGGTTCCGGGCTTTACACCTGCGGACACGGTGCAGAGGCCTTACGATCGCATCGGGCCCAACTGGTCTCGCACGGATCACGGTTACAAGCCGCTGCACTTGCTCGTCGCGTCTCCGATTCTTCGGGGTGGCTTCAAACTGGTAGCTGGGTTGGGGGCCGTGACGTACGCCGATCTGGATTACTATTACCAGAACAACAACGTCCTTTCGCCTTCCATTCTCTCGCAGCGGCCTTTCCCGACGCTGCGTCCGACGGACGACAACCCGCTGGCTGTGGACTGGTACCAGACGGTGCGCTCGCGCGAGGGCGCCGTCTATGCCTATGGCGCAAGCCTCGTGGGCTGGGTGGAAAAGCTCCACTTGTCCGTTGGCGTGAGCGCGGCCGTCTTGCGCGGCACCAGCGACGATCTGGAGCGAGATCTCGGGAGGGGAAAGCTCACCTTCTTCTCCAATGCGTTCCGGGCTGACTCGGTCTACTGGTGGGTCCAGAGGACCGGTACGTCCAAGTTCCGGGGTTACGACGTGACCGTCGGCACCGCTCTCGTGGCGAAACACGTCGGCCTTGGCGTTTCCGTCAAGCCACCCTCCGAGATCCGGCGGGAATACTCGGGGAGGATCCAGACGCCTGGCGCCGGGATTCTGCGTGGAGCTGATCTCTTCGCTGGCGAGTTGGCCGCGGGCAATAGGTCCGTGGAAAAGGAGGATCGCCTCAAGCTGCCCTGGCGAGGGGCGGTAACGATGTCCCTCGCCCCCAAGCAGTGGCTGACGCTAGGCTTCGAATACGAGTTCAGACCCTATGGGTCCGCGCGCTACGTGGACCCGCAGGGGGCTGAGAGCAGGCCATGGCTTGGGAGTTCCCCGTTCCGGGCCGGCTTCGAGTGGAGCCCACGCCCCTGGCTTAGCCTGCGCGGGGGGATGCGCAATGAGGCCGAGGTTTTTGAACCGGAGGGGAATCATCTCCCGGGAGAACCGGTGGTCTACACGGCGTACTCGGCAGGTGTAGGCTTGAGGTGGGCGAACTGGCGGCTGGACTTGGCGGTCGAAAGCTGGGAGCGCAAGTACGAGGACATTTGGTCCAGCGCGATCAGCAAGAACCGGCAGCGCGTTCTGGCAGTGCTGGGCCAGCTCTCGTACGCGATGGGGGGCTGGTGAAGCATGACGTCGGTGGTAAGAGGCGCCGTCCCGCGGCGGGTCATATAACCCCAGCGTGGAGGTGAGATATGGGCATTCGGCGAACGGTTTGGGCGCTTGTGGCTTTGATGTCTTTTGCAGGCCTGAGGGCATGGGGTCAGTCCGTAGGGGATTACCGCACGCGTGCCACCGGGGATTGGAGTAACCCCCAGATCTGGCAACGATACAACGGGACTACGTGGGTCGCTACCGCTAATCCGCCCTCTGGGAGCGAGACGATCACGGTCCAGAGCGCGGATTCGGTTTACGTCAACGTCCCAGTGGTGATCACCGGTCGGCTGATCAACCAGGGACGGATCGAAGGCGCGGGGAACCTTTCGGTCGGCAACGGTGGCATTTACCAGCACGATCGGGACGGAGGGACGATCCCGACCATCATCTGGCAGGACGGTTCCACCCTGCTGATGACGGGCACTGTTTCCCAGGCGCCCGCCAACCGAAACCAGAGCTATTACAACATGGTATTCGACACCCCCAACCAGTCTGCGAACTTCAACATGGGCCTGGATAATGTGACGATCCGAGGAAATATTCGGGTGATCAACACGGGCTACGGCCGCTGGTATCTGACCACGGCCGCGGCGATGGACACGGCGATCGTCACCGTTCTCGGCGACGTCATTGTCGAAGGCGGGGCCTTTTCTGTCCAGGGCACCGGCAATGCCCAGACTACCTTCATCGTTCACCACTACGGCAATATCGTTGTGACCGGGGGCAACTTCTCGATCAGCCGTGGCTCTCAGCCGGGCGGTACCACGACCTGGTACCTGTACGAAGGCGACTTCTCCATGTCGAACGCCACCACCCAGAGCTCTACTCAGACGCCAGGCGGTGCACGCTTTGTTTTCGCCAAACAGGGTGTTCAACACTTGACGCTGGGCGAGGGGAACACGATTAGCTCCCTCCCCATCGAGGTGAAGGGCGGCACTGCCCTGGATATGGGGATGAGCCGGCTGGCGGGGAGCGGGATCTTCATTCTCAACGAGGGCGCTACGCTGATGACCGGCCTACCCGGCGGAGTTGAGGAGATCTTCCAGTCGTGCACAGGGGCGATCACGCTTGCCGACGGCTCAAGCTACGGCTTCAACGGCACAAGCCATCAGATCACGAGCTCGAAGATGCCGACCGTCGTCCGGGACTTGATCATCAACAACCCGGCCGGAGTGACCCTCTCCCAGCAGACGACCATCCTGGGCGTCCTCCGACTGATGGCCGGTGAGTTCGACAACACCATCCCCTTCGTTCTGGGGCCCGAAGGGAGGATCTCCTTCGAAGGCGGCACACTGAAAATACCGGTCGGGGTCGAACGGCAGACTGCAGAGGTCCCGACGAGCTTCTCCGTAGCCCAGAACTACCCGAATCCCTTCAATGCCTCGACGTGCATTCGCTTGGATCTCCCATCCGCCTGCAGGGTGCGGATCAGGGTAGTGAATGTCCGTGGCGAGGAAGTGGCTACGCTCTTCGACGGACGCAAACCGGCCGGCACCCACACGGTGATTTTCGAGGCGGGCGATTTGCCCTCGGGCGTTTACGTGTACCGTGTCGAGGCTGAGGGGCAGGTGCGCGTAGGGAAGATGATTTTGCAGAAGTAGGTAGGGGGAACCGACAGGCAGCGAGTCATTAAGGGTCCAAGCCGTGGAGGTGACTGTCATGAAGGCAAGAGTCCCGGCGGTATGGGCGGCGCTGTCTGTGTTCTTCGGCTTCTGCGCGCTGGGTCTGGCGCAGCAAGTCGGTGATTACCGCTCCGTAGCGAATGGCAATTGGAGCGATCCCGCCACCTGGGAGGTGTTCGACGGAACGCAATGGGTGGCAGCCACGCTGGCCCCCACGGGTGCGGAGAGTATCACGGTAGACGGCACGGACACGGTCAAGGTCGATGTGCCAGTCGAAATCCGTGGTTATCTGCGGGTGAAAGACACGGGCGTGGTCATGGTGACCGAGACGGGTTCTCTAACCTTTGGGAACGGAGGCACATACGAGCACGCCCGCAACGGTGGTTCGGTGCCTACGGCGACCTGGCTCGAGGGCTCGACGGCCCTTTTTACAGGGATCACCACGACCGCTCCGGCCAACCGGGGTCAGGATTACTGGAATGTAGTACTCAACACTCCTGGACTAACCGCCAATCTCGACCTGAATCTGGCCGGGAAGACGATCTCGGGGAACGTGACGGTGGTCAATACCGGCACGGGACGCTGGCGCCTGGTTGGGGGGACCAGCGGGACGGTCACCATCATGGGTGACCTGATTGTGCAGGCCGGCCAATTTGAGACGCAGGGAACCTCGAGCTCCACACAGGTGGACGTGCACCATTACGGAAGCGTCCGGGTCACGGGCGGTGAGTTCTCGATCAGCCGGGGCTCGCAGGGCGGCGCAACGGGCACCGGCTACACCCGCTGGTACCTCCATCAGGGCGATTTCTTCATGTCCAACGCGACCACGAGGAACTCCAACCCGTGGCGAGCGACGTTTGTGTTCGCCAAGGTGGGAGGAGTCCAAAACCTCGTGCTGGAAAACGTGACGTTTCTCGCCGGGGGCTTGCCCGTGAAAGTCGATAGCGGTGTCACTCTGAATCTGGGCACCTCCGTGCTCGGCGGCGACGGCAGCTTCGTCCTCTCGCCGGGGGCCACCCTGCGGACGGCCCTGCCCGGCGGTCTGGACCAGGCCCTTGCGACCACTGGGAGCAAGTCCCTGAGCAAGCAGGCCAGTTACACCTTCGATGGCGTTGAGGCTCAGGTGCCTGGGGCTTTGTTGCCGGACTCCGTGGCCACCCTGACCGTAGCCAATCCCGAGGGCGTCACCTTTACGGACACGCTGTGGGCCCATCAGCTCGAGGTGAACGCCGGCTCTCTCATGAGGATCGACAGCCTCGGGGTAGTTACTGTGGACTCCGGCGGTGTGGCCGGGGCGATCTGGTGCAAGGGCGTGCTTACGGCCTCGGACACGCTGTACTTTATGTCTGGCTCCGTCTACGACCATGCCCGGGACGCCGGGAGCCTGCCCAATGGGCGGTGGGCTGAGGGCTCTACACTGTTGCTTTCGGGAACGGTGCAGAATGCCCCGTCCAACCGCAATCAGAACTTTCACCATGTGGTGTTCAACACGCCGAATTTGACCAAAAACCTCAGCATGGGCTGGGACGGGGTGACGATCGGCGGGGACATCCGTGTGGTGAGCACAGGGCTGGGCCGCTGGTACATGAGCACGGCTGCGGTGGGCGACACGGCGGTCATCACGGTCCTTGGCGACGTCATCGTCGAGAACGGCAACTTCTCGGTCCACGGTACGGGCAACGCCCAGACGGTCTTCCTTGTGCACCACTACGGGGACGTGGTGGTGACGGGCGGCAACTTCTCCATTGCGCGCGGTTCCCAGGGCAACGGGAGTGGCAAGACGATCTGGTATTTGTACGAAGGTGACTTCTGGATGTCGAATGCGACGACGCAGAATTCGAACCCGACCCCAGGGAACGCGAAGTTTGTGTTTGTTAAGCCGGGAGTGCAGCGACTGGTTCTGGGTGCGGTGAACAACATCCAGAATCTGCCGATCGAAGTGTGCCCCGGAACAACCCTGGACGTGGGCAACAGCGTGCTTGCCGGTACCGGAATCTTCGTGGTGCGGGAAGGGGCTACGCTGGCCACCGCACACACGGGCGGAGTTGCAGGATTCCTGGGAACGGTGGCTGCAAGCGGGGTAGCGCTCAGCAAGTCGGCGAACTATGTCTTCAATGGCACCGAGCCCCAGGTGACGAGCACCAGCTTGCCGGACACGGTGAGCGATCTGGTGATCAACAACCCCGCCGGCGTGGCGCTGTCTCGGGAGACGACGATCAATGGTGTGCTGCGTCTGATGAGCGGGGAGTTCGACAATACTGTTCCGTTCACGCTTGGACCCACGGGCAGAATTTCCTTCGAGGGAGGGTCACTGAAGGTGCCCTTGGTGGCCTCGGAGTACCGCTCGGTGGCCACGGGCAACTGGAGCCAGGCGTCCACGTGGGAGGCCTTCCTGTTCGGGCGCTGGATGGCCGCACCAATGGCTCCGACAGGTAGCGAGCAAATCACGATTCGCAACGCCGATACAGTACGGGTGGACATGCCCGTGGTCGTTCGTGGCTACGTCAAGATACAGGATAGCGGCGTGCTTGTGGTGGAGGGCGGTAGCCTGACCTTTGCCGACAGCAGCTATTACGAGCACGCGCGGGACGGTGGAATCCTTCCCAGCGCGGTCTGGGAGCCGGGGTCCACCCTGTTGCTCACGGGAATCGTGGAGAACGCTCCCGCCAACCGCAATCAGAACTTTCACCACGTGGTGTTCAACACGCCGAACTTGACAAAGAATCTGAACATGGGCTGGGACGGAGTGACGATCGGCGGGGACATCCGTGTGGTGAGCACGGGGCTGGGCCGCTGGTACATGAGCACGGCTGCCGTGGGCGATACAGCGGTGATCACGGTCCTTGGTGATGTCGTTGTTGAGGGTGGGCACTTTTCGGTGCATGGGACGGGCAATGCCCAGACAGTGTTTTGGGTGCACCACTATGGCGACGTGGTGGTGACCGGTGGCAACTTCTCCATTGCGCGCGGTTCCCAGGGCAACGGGAGCGGCAAGACGATCTGGTATCTGTACGAAGGTGACTTCTCGATGTCGAATGCCACCACCCAGAACTCAAACCCGACTCTTGGGAACGCGAAGTTCGTGTTTGCCAAGACGGGTCTGCAGCGACTGGTTCTGGGCGCGGGCAACAACATCCAGAATCTGCCGATCGAGGTGAGTTCCGGCACCACCTTGGACGTAGGCACCAGTGTGCTGGCCGGACAGGGGATGTTTGCTCTTAATGCGGGCGCAACGCTGGCGATCGCCCATCCAGCTGGCGTAGCCGGGTTCCTCGGCGCGCTCCCGGCCAACGTCGTGTCGCTAAGTGAGGCAGCCAACTTCGTGTTCAACGGGACGGAGCACCAGGTTACGAGCACCCTGATGCCCTCGGTAGTAAATGACCTGACGATTGCCAACTTGGCGGGTGTAGAGCTGTCACAAGCGACGACCATCAATGGGGTTCTGCACCTGGTGGCGGGTGAGTTCGACAACACTGTTCCATTCGCCCTTGGACCCAACGGACGCATTTCGTACGAGGGCGGAACCCTCAAGGTGCCGCTTGTCGCGTCCGAATACCGGTCGGTCACAACGGGGAACTGGAGCTCCGCCTCGACCTGGGAAGGTCTTGTGGGCGACCGTTGGCTGGCGGTTCCCGCGGCGCCCGTGGGCACCGAGAAGATCACCGTGCGGGGTTCGGACACGGTCAAGGTGGACGTGCCGCTGGAGTTCCGCGGCTATCTGAAGGTGGAGGAATCCGGTGTAGTTACGGTCACCACGGGCTCGCTTGCGTTCCTGGAAGGCAGCGTCTACGAACACGCGCGGGACGCCGGGATCCTGCCCTTAGCAGAGTGGCGTCCAGGCTCGACGCTGCTGATGACGGGCACGGTGCAGGACGCGCCCGCTAACCGCAACCAGAACTTCTACCATGTAGTGTTCAATACCCCCAATCTCACACGTAATCGGGACATGGGTTGGGACGACGTGACGATCGGTGGGGATATCCGCGTGATCAGCACAGGCCAGGGTCGTTGGTACTTAACCACAGCCGCCGCCAACGATACGGCGATCGTTACGCTCATGGGCGATGTGATCGTGGAGGGCGGCGCCTTCTCGGTCCAGGGTACGAGCAACGCTTTGACCACATTCATCGTCCATCACTACGGGAATATCCGGGTAACGGGGGGCAACTTCTCGATATCGAGGGGTTCTCAGGGTAACGGAAGCGGAACCACCACCTGGTACCTCTACCAAGGTGACTTCTCGATGTCGAATGCCACGACGCAGAACTCGAACCCGACCCCTGGGAACGCGAAGTTTGTCTTCGCGAAAGCAGGGGTGCAGAAGCTGGAGCTGGGAGAAGGCAATACGATCCTGAAGCTCCCCATCGAAGTGAGACCCGGTACGACGCTGGAAGTGGGTCAGAGCGTGCTGGCGGGCAATGACATCTTCGTACTGTCCGAAGGAGCGACGCTGGCCCTCACTCACCCCGACGGGGTAGCTGGCTTCCTGGGCAGCGTGCCCAACGAGTTGGTTACTCTTAGCCCGGCGGCTAACTTCTGGTTCCACGGGTCGCTGCGCCAGGTGACGAGCACCCGGATGCCCAACGTAGTCAATGACCTCATTATCGACAACCCCGCGGGCGTTGTTCTTTCGCAGCCGACAACGATCAACGGTGTGCTGCGCCTGGTCGCGGGTGAGTGCGATAATACCATTCCGTTCACACTCGGCCCCAACGGGAGGATCTCCTACGAGGGTGGTACCCTGAAGGTCCCGGTAGGCGTGGCTGGCCGCGACGCTGCAGTGCCTGCCCAGTTCGCACTGCATCAGAACTATCCTAACCCCTTCAACGCCAACACGACCATTCGGTACGAGCTTCCGACCACCGCGCATGTAGTCCTCAAGATTTACGATGTGACAGGGCGGGAGATTGCGGAGCTCGTCAACGCCAAGCAAGGCCCCGGGATCTTCACCGTGACCTGGAGTGCGGACGGGTTGCCGAGCGGCATTTACTACTGTCGGATGATGGCCGGTGAATTTGTGGCGATGCGCAAGCTGGTCTTGATGAAGTGAGCGAGCCGATTCCCTCCCTACAGGGGTAGGGCAGGGAGGGGTAGGGACACGAGGCAAGAAGCCCGGCCTTTCAGGCCGGGCTTTTCATTTCTTGGCTTGGGCCAGCGTGATAGGCGGTGGGGCTTAGCCTCCGAAGCTGACTGGACAGGGGTGTCACACAGCGCGGTTCGCCACGGGAGAGTTTTTCCGAAATTCACGCTCTCTGAGCTGCTCTGGGTGGAAAAGGTGCCACCGCAGGTCCGGTGCGGCGTGGCGAGGGGTGTACCGGGGGTTCAGGAGGTCGCCATTCGTGGAGTTATTTTGCCGCTGAAATGATTGTCGTTGCCTGGAATCCCCTCTCGGGCAATTTAATACCCGTGGGAAAGGCAACGGGGTTCTCGGTGCAGAAGCGCAGTTACAGGGCGGTGATCGTAGACGACGAGTGGCTCATTCGTTCCGAACTGCGGATGCTTCTGGGAAATTTCCCGGAGATCTCCGTTGTGGGCGAGGCGGCCACCGTGTACGAAGCGGCAGAAGTCATCCGCCGGACGCGTCCTGATGTCGTCTTTCTCGATATCCAGATGCCTGGTGAGTCAGGGCTCCGTCTGCTCGACATGGTGGAACGCGATTTTGAGGTGGTTTTTGTTACTGCTTATCCGCAGTACCGGGAAGAGGCCATGAAGTTTCGCCCGAAGGCCTATCTCCTCAAGCCGATCCGGGTTGGAGATCTGTCACAGGTGATCGCACAACTGGCAAAAGGCAAGGAGAGCCATGAGGATCCAGGGAGTCAAAGGTAGCCTTGCGGTGTTGGTCGGGCTCGGGCTTCTGCCTTGCCTGGGTCTGGCCCAGGGTATCATCCGGGGCACGGTGAGAGACTCCGTCACTGCAGAACCCCTTGTGGGGGCCAACGTGTTTCTGGTGGGCACCGGCTTCGGGAGCTCCACCAACCTGGAAGGGGAGTATGTGATTCCCCGGGTTCCGGAGGGTTCGTACACGCTGCGGGTGTCGTTTATCGGCTACAAGCGCAAGGACATCCCGGTCCGAGTGGAGGCGGGGCGCGTTCTCCGGATCGATGCGAAGCTTGCGCCCGATGTGCTCCAAGGTCAACCGGTTGTGATCACCGTGCAGGCCATCGGGCAGGCCGCGGCCATCAACCGACAGATCACGGCCAACACGATTATGAATGTAGTCTCTGAGGAACGAATCCAAGAGCTTCCGGATGCCAATGCGGCCGAGTCCCTAGGCCGCCTGCCGGGAGTGTCAATCCGGCGGTCAGGCGGTGAGGCCAATAAGATTGTCCTGCGCGGACTGAGCGACAAGTACTCCGCGGTGATGGTGGACGGAGTCCGGATCGCTCCGACCGACGCCGACGCCCGCGGTGTGGATCTCAGCACGATCTCGCAGGGGTCATTGGCGGGGATTGAGCTGTACAAGGCCCTTACCCCCGATAAGGACGCGGACGCGATTGCGGGCAGCGTGAACTTTGTGACCAAGCGAGCTCCGATGCCGCGCCTCTTGCGCTTGGACGGCAGGGGTTCCTACAATCATCTGAAGCGCACCTACGACCAGTACGACTGGGTCCTCCGCTACGGTCAGCGCTTCTTCGGCAACGTCTTCGGCGCGCAGCTGTCCGCCAACGTGGAGAAGCGGGACCGCAGCAAGGAGAATATGAGCCTGGAATATGACCTACGAGGCATTGCCGGCGGCACCGATTACGAAATCACCAACTTCACCCTGAACTACACGGATGAGGTTCGCTACCGCCAGGGCATCAGCCTGCTGTTTGACCTGGACACCCCGGACGGGGGGACCATCCGACTGAACAACATCTTTAATCGCACGGAACGGAAATTCGTGGAATACCAGCGCAACTATCCCACGACCGGCGAAGAGATGTTCTATTCTGCCCGGGATCGGGAGCAGGAGATTCGCACACACGTGGCGTCCCTGACCGGCGACAACTACCTTTGGGGCCTCAATGCCAATTGGGGCCTCGCATACTCCCGATCCCGTTCCAGCTTCCCCTTTGATTACGAGATCGATTTCACCGAGCCCTCGACTACCGATCCGCAAGGGAATCCGTTGTCCCACATGCGTCCCGTTCCGGATTCCATTCTCCACGGTCCGCCGGAGCTCATCATCCCCTACGCCCTGAACAACTTCCGTATGGCCTACCTGTACACCGCCTATTTCCGGGGGGAAAAGGCGAATGATGTGGAGCGGACGGTGTTCTTGAACCTTTCCCGCCAGTACAGTTTGGACAGCCGTCTCTCCGGGGAGGTGAAGTTCGGTGCCAAGTATCGAGATCGGGCCCGCGACCGCTCTCGATCCGAGTTGTTTTCCCCCTACTACAACGAAGCTTTTGCGGAGTACGTCAAGAAGGATGGCCAGGTCGTCCCGAAGAACTTCGTGGGGACCCGCTTCGCGCAGCTTGAGAAGACCGGAAATATGATCCTGATGACCAATTTCCTCGACCGCCAGCCGCCCCGGCGCAACCTGTTCGGCAAGTACAGTCTTTATCCTCTGTTCAACCGGGATGCGATCCGCCAGTGGTGGGAGCTGAATCGGAATGGTTATCAGGATCCGCAGGGCAGGAATCCGGAGTACGAGCGCAATCTGGAACCCGATGCCCTTTACTACGACATTACCGAACGCATCACTTCGGCCTATCTGATGCACACGCTGCGTTACGGCCAGAAGTTGGTGCTTATCACCGGCGTGAGAATGGAGCAGGAGAACAACGATTACCTCTCGCGGAATTCCGTCGGCACGCTGAGCGGCTTCCCTGTGCCGACAGGGATGATTCGGGATACGACGGCCACGCACATCGAGACCGTATGGCTTCCGAACGTTCACCTCACCTACCGGCCGGCAGGCTTCGTCGGGATTCGGTTGGCCGCCTACAAGGCGCTTGCGCGGCCGGACTTCAACTACCGCCTGGCCAGTGTGGTGACAAAGGCCCGGAGCACCTTCTTCCCGGGAAACAACCTCCACGTCGGCAACACTGGTCTGAAAGCGGCGAAGGCGTGGAATTTTGAGGTGAATACGTCCTTTTACGGAAACAAGATCGGTCTTCTCTCGGTCTCTGCCTTCTACAAAGATATCCGGGACATGTTCCATTACATCGACGGCCTTCCTTTCGTTGGGCAACGATCCCTCGACAGCCTCGGGATCAAGGTGCGGAATCCCTTCGGCAACAACGAGTTCGTCCTCTATTATCCCTACAACTCCACGAAGCCGACCGTCGTGAAAGGGATCGAGGTTGAGCATCAGACCAACCTGCGCTTTCTGCCGGGGCTTCTGAGTAATCTGGTGCTCAACTACAATTTCTCGGTCGTCCGCTCCTATACCTATATCCCCACGGTGCGAGTGGAGACGTATCAGGTCATCGTGCCTCCTTTCCCCTATCCGATTAAGCGCACGCGCTACGTCCACGAGGAAAGGAAGCAGAAGCTGGAGGGTCAGCCGGAGTTCTTCGGGAATCTTGCCGTGGGGTACGACATCGGCGGGTTCTCGATTCGGGTTTCTGTGTTCCATCAGGGCCGTTTTAACCGCACCTTCTCCTCGGACGCGCGCAGTGACCTCGTGCAAAACGCATTTACCCGCTGGGACGTGGCGGTCAAACAGCAGATCACGCCGCACGTGGCGCTGATCGTGAATCTGAACAATATCACCAACACCCGCGAGGGGACGTCGGTTCTCAACAGGGTGCAAAAATGGGATCTGCTGAATACAGATGAGATTTACGGATTCACCGCGGATGCCGGCCTCCGCTTCAGCTTTTAGGGGGGGCGTCGCGGCGGAATCGGCGTTCCGACGCCCGATCGGTGGAGGAGTTGCACAGGTCGTGGAGCTTTACAGCAAAGGGAGGTCGTCATGAAGAGGTGGAAGCATTGCTACGGGATGGTGGGGATGGCGCTGCTCTTCCCTGCCTGGCTTGCGGCGCAAGATGAGCTCATCATCGAGCCGCCGACCGACCCGAACACGTTCCTCAACCGGCAGATCGAAGAGGATGTGAACCGGCCGCCGGGTCGGGTTTACGTCCTCAGGCGCAACGGCATCTACCTGTGGAATGCCTTCCTGACGAACAATGGATGGGTGCTGCGGATCAAAGCGGAGGATGGACCAGGCCAGAAGCCCGTCATTTACCTCATCACCGACCCGGCAACGGGCACCTTCCCCACCCACTTCATCGAGATGGGTGAGGACGTGTACTTGAAAGACATCATCCTCGTCGGTTTCATTGAGTCGTTGCCGGACCAGATCGCGAACAATCCGCCGCGGCTGATCCGTTCGCGTGCGGCTGGCTTTGACCTAATTCTCGATGGGTGCATCCTGACCCAGTCGCGAGGCGAGCACATCCGACTGGAGCAGGCGACGCGGGTGGTGAAGATCACCAACTGCATCTTTGCCAACATGGGCGACCTCGGCACCTCCAACCTCGGCGCCGGCAAGCCGATCGATTTCCGCAATGCGTCCTGCGACTCCGCAATCTTCATCAACAACACCTTTGTGAACTTCCACGACCGGGTTGTTCGCCACCGGGCCAGTGTGGCGGCGATCAACTACTTCATTTTCGACCACAATACGGTGGTCAACTCTCTGGGCTTCCACGGGACGCTGGCCCTCGGTTGGCTCGGTCGAGAATGCCGCATCACCAATAATCTGTTCGTGGATCACTTCATTGCCGGCGCGGACACCGACCGAACGCGGCAGGCGGAGTTTGAGGAACCCGGCGAGATGGACCCGCGCAACGGCTTGGGTCGGATGGCATGGGTCCTCTCTGTGCCGAACGACACAACTCACTGGGTCGTGAAGGGCAACTACTACACCGTCAGCCCGGAGGTTCAGGCGTTCTATGACCGGCACGCAGCCGAAGGGGTCCTTGGGGAAGGTCCGCCCTTGACCCACCACATTTGCAGGAGGCTCGGGGCCGATTCGTCCATGGCGTTCATCAAGGAGGCGATCGAGCTGGCCAACCGGCCACGGCCGATGGTCAATATGGCGGAATGGTACCGGGATCCGAACGGAGGGAACAAGACCAAGAATACGCCGACCCCGAAGTGGGTCCGTGAGCTGCACGACTACGACCGACGTCCCTGGCAGTATTTTGCCGACACGCTTGATTGCAGCTACTCCACGTCCACAGCCGCCTACACCGGAGCCGTGGGTGGCTTCCCGGCAGGCGACCTGAACTGGTTCCCTGACAAGAAGAGCCAGTGGGAGGCCTGGGTTACGGCGGTCGAGCAGAAGGCGGAAGTCCCTGCTGAGTTCGGCCTATTGCAGAACTATCCGAACCCGTTCAACCCGACCACCAAGATCCGCTTCCGCCTGGATCGGCCGGAACAGGTCACCCTGTCGGTCTACGATCTCCAGGGCCGTCGGGTGCGCACCTTGGTGTCGGGTCGTCTGGAGGCTGGCAGCCACGAGGTGACCTTCGACGCCTCCGGTCTGCCGAGCGGCGTGTACGTCTACAAGCTGTCTGCCGGCTCTCGGGAAACCGTGCGCAAGATGGTCCTGGTGCGGTAAAGTCAGGTTCGCCGAGACGTAGCAAGAAGGTTCCGGCGAGCCGACTTCGGGGGTGCCGCGAAGCGAGAAGATCCGGCCCCAGCCAACCCCCTTGCGAGACGGGGACCAGAGGCCGCAACCGATGGGGCCGCTGCGAGGCGGTTCCGCAGGTCTCTGGTCCCCACGCGGGGGAGGGAACGGATGGGCCCACCGGACAACCCACCCTGGAGAGGTTAACTCAGCGGGAAACTTTGCGCGTTGGAATAGGCTCCCCGGGAGGGAGCCCTTTCGGCCTGGCCCGCGAAAGGGCCAGGGGGTGTTCCATGCCCCGCCCGCAGTGGTCCAAGGGAGGGCGGGGAGAGGGCCTGTCCCTTTTGGTGAGGAAGGTTGGGGGCGAGGAACTTTCTCCTTGTCCGGTCGGGGCAAAGTCGCTATCTTGGCACGCGGAGAGAAGCGGGCAGAGAGGAATTGTGAGGGCGCCCATGTCGGACGTGTGGGTGTTGTGTTGCGGACCCCTTTTCCGGGAGGGAAGGGCAACGGTTTCGCCCTTCCTGAAGGCCTGTTGTCGGTCGGCTTTGCGAGCGGGTGGTAAGGGGCCGTGTAGGTAGCAGGACACACGGTCAGCCATTGGGCCCACCCGCGGAGAAGCAGGTGGGCCTTTTCTTTTTCGAGGGAGGCTTGCCAAGGCGAGGGTGGAGCGATGGGCAAGATTTTCGACGGGATCGAGGAGACCATTGGCCGGACGCCCCTTGTGCGTCTCCGGAGGCTCGTGCCCGATAACGGGGCGGAGGTGCTCGTGAAGCTGGAGTCCTTCAACCCCATGGCTTCGGTCAAGGACCGCATCGCCGTATCGATGGTGCGTGATGCCGTGCGACGGGGTGTGCTGAAACCGGGCGGAACTCTGATCGAACCGACTTCCGGGAATACGGGGATCGGTCTGGCCTTCGTCGCGGCTGCCCTGGGGTTCCGCTTCATTGCTACGATGCCGGAGCACATGTCTGTGGAGCGCAGGAAGCTGATGGAGGCTCTTGGGGCGGAAATCGTTCTCACCCCGGCTGAGTTGGGCATGCGGGGGGCCATCGACAAGGCGCGGGAACTACAAGCGCATATTCCCAACTCCGTGATCCTTGACCAGTTCAGCAACCCCGCCAACCCAGCCATCCACGAGGAGACCACGGGTCCCGAAATCTGGGAGGACACCGGCGGGAAGCTGGATGCCTTTGTGGCCGGGGTAGGTACGGGTGGGACGATCACGGGCGTAGCCCGCTTTCTCAAGCCGAGGCTCCCCGGTCTGCGGATTTTCGCCGTCGAACCGGCAGGTTCGCCTGTGCTTTCCGGAGGGCAGGCCGGGAGGCACGCCATTCAGGGAATCGGTGCCGGGTTTGTGCCCGCCATTCTGGAGCGGGAGTGGATCGACGGAATCATCCGTGTACGGGATGAGGACGCCTTTGCCACCGCCAGGCGCCTGGCGCGCGAGGAGGGAATCCTGGTTGGCATCAGCTCGGGTGCCATTCTCTGGGCTGCGCTCCAGGTGGCCTCACGGGAGGAATTTGCGCACCGGCGGGTCGTGGCTCTCCTCCCTGATTCCGGCGAGCGCTATCTGTCCACCGAGTTGTTCGCGTAGTTCTTCACGGGAGGGACGGCGATGATTTTCCTGGACGAGATTCGCTCCGCATTCAAATACGACCCCGCTGCTCGGAACGTGCTGGAAGTGATCCTCGCGTACCCGGGCGTCCACGCGATCTGGCTGCATCGGATCGCCCATTTTCTTTGGCGGCTCCGGATTCCCGTGCTCCCGCGCCTGATTTCCCACTTCACTCGCTTTCTGACGGGAATCGAAATCCACCCGGGTGCAAGGATTGGACGGGGTGTCTTCATTGATCATGGGGCAGGGGTTGTGATCGGAGAGACTGCGGAGATCGGTGACGAGTGCGTCCTGTACCAGGGTGTGACCTTGGGGGGCACGAGTTTCACGAAGGGGAAACGCCATCCCACCCTTGAGGACCATGTGGTGGTCGGTGCGGGGGCGAAGATTCTGGGTAACATCCGCATCGGCCGTCACAGCCGCATCGGCGCCAATGCTGTGGTGCTGAAGTCCGTGCCGCCGCACTCGGTAGTGGTGGGGGTCCCGGGACGCATCAAGAAAGTGGCGGGCAGGGAGCCCGAGCCTCTGGAGCACGACAAGATCCCGGATCCCATAGCGGAGGAGTTCCTGCGGGCCTACGACCGGATCGAGCAGCTTGAGCGGCTCGTGGAGGAGCTACGGCGTCAGGTGATGCGGGAAAGCGTGCCCTGACGGATTTCGCGGCGGAGAGGAGGAGCGAGGAGGCCGCGACCGGGTCGTGCGACGGCCTTGCTTTTCGTCGCCTGCGGGGGTAAATTGCGCCCGTTGGGAAGGGCGGCCGCTGCGCTTGGCCTGGAGGTAGGTAACGACGTAGGGAGGGAAGATGACCGTCAGGTGTCCCCAGTGTGGGGAATTCGGGGAAGCCGGAACAGGCTGCCCGTCCTGCGGGACGCCTCTTTCCGATCCGGACGAACCGGCGGGTTCGCTCGGGAACTCGGGTATCGGAAACCCGTGGGACCGGCGCGAGGAGATCGGTGCATTAAGGGCGTACGGGCAGACCCTGCGGTCGATTCTTCTCTCGCCAAAACTCTTTTTCGCCGCTCTCGAGGGGAGTCGCACGCTGTGGGGGCCTTTTCTCTTCGGCTTTGCCACGTCGCTGGTCGGAAGCCTTTTTAATCTCGGCTGGCAAGTGGTGTTTTTCCAACGGAACTGGCTTCTTCAAACGCTGTTTTCCGAGTCCGGGGTTTCGATGGAAACGGCGGTTCCCGTCCTGGTGTTGATGCTCCCGTTCCTGGTCGCCGCCCAGCTATTCGTCCTTGCGGCTATCTTGCATCTCATGGTCGCCATTCTGGCGCGTGGGGGCAGGGGATTTGGGGCCACGTTCGAAGTGGTCTGCTATTCCACTGCACCAGACGTGCTGCTCATCCTCCCTTATTGCGGCGGAATTGTGGCCATGCTCTGGGCCTTATGGGTTGCCATCGTGGGGCTGCGCGAGGTTCACCGAATTTCAGGAGCAAGCGCAGCTTTGGCGGTTCTATTGCCTCTGCTGTTCTGCGCAGGTATTTTGGTGACCGCAATTTTTCTGGCCAGTTCGGTGATCCTAGCTCCTTAGCTCTCCGGGGGGAGGACGTGCGGGAGGAACCGCGACCGGTGGCGCAGTCTGGGCGTGTCGGCACCAGCGGGACAGAGGGAAAGGATCATGGTCCGGGCTGGATTCTGGGCGTCTATAGCGCGCTGGCGGCCGGCATTTTGCTTCTCTCGCGGTGGGTGGATGTGCTCTCCGCAGGGCGAGCGTGGCTTTGTCCTTTCCGGGAGCTGACGGGATGGCCCTGTCCTTTCTGCCGGGGCCTGCGTTCCGTCGACGCTCTTGCGCACGGTCACGTGTGGAAGGCATTTGGTCAGAATCCCCTCGTCTGCGCAGCGATTCTGATCGCGCTGGTGGCGCCTCTGTTTGGGGTCGCGTTTCGACCAACCCCAGCACATGGCTATGGTCGCGTGGCAGGCCTGGTCGTCCTCGCCAATTGGATCTACCTGATTCTGTCTTCCTGAAGGTGGGGTCAGAGCACGACGCTTCTTGCCCCGGGGCGCGGACAGTGGGCACGTGTCTTGCACCTGAAGGGCCGTGTGGGCGATCGGGGGATGGATTTCCGACGAACCATTAGCTATAGGGACTTGGGACATGAATGGTCGCGGTGCAAGGGTAAGGGTCGGCTTGACCATCGAGCGTTACCGGGAAATCGAGCCGGCGATTATCCTCGGCTTGGTTCGGCTACTGGGACTGGAGTCTGTGGAGATCACTCGGTCGGTCTTTGGGGATCTCGATCGCGTGGTGGCGAAGCTTGGCCGGCTGAACTGCGGGTTTCATTTGCCGATCGTCTGCGAGGACGGATGGGACTTTTCCACGAAATCGGCGAGCGAGGAGATCGAACGCCTGGTAAGGCTAATCAATGCTCATCGGGAAGTCTTGCACCTGCGCTACGCAATAGCGCATCCTCCGGAGCCGGGGAACGGCGGCAAAATCGATCCCGAGGCTGCGGACTTCCTTTTCGAGAACCTGCGAAAGCTGGAGTTGCCGATTTACATCGAGAACATACCGAGTCTGCCTCTGGAAGGCTATCGAGAGTTTTATAGGCAGGCCGAGAGCATTCTGGGCCGGCAGGTAGCGGGAATGTGCTACGATGGCCCCCATTATCTTCTGGCCGGCGTGGATCCGGTAGCGGTACTGGATTCCCTGGATGGCCACGTGGGCTGTGTGCACCTGTCGGACTGTCGGGGAAGCGAGGATGACCACTTCCCGTTCGGAAAGGGCGGGGCAATGCCGATCGAAGCGATCATTCGCAGGCTGCGGAGGAGTGACTTCCGGGGTGTGATCAACCTGGAAATCCGGCCCAGCGACTTTCGCGACATCTTCCCCACAATCCAAAGCTACCTCACGGTCTTGCGGGCCTTTCGTCCCGGAAAATACTTGGCTGCCCGGGTACGGGTGGCGCTCT
The DNA here is from genome assembly GCA_034506315.1 of candidate division KSB1 bacterium. Taxonomy (GTDB): domain Bacteria; phylum Zhuqueibacterota; class Zhuqueibacteria; order Oleimicrobiales; family Geothermoviventaceae; genus Zestofontihabitans. The sequence continues at coordinate 58,048 of JAPDPT010000003.1, forward strand.
TGTACCCGCTCCTGCGCCATGTCCTGGCCTGAGACGGCGGAGAGGTTGGTGTGGGGGTGCCTGCAATGGGGTTACGCCTCCGGCCGGAGCACAAGGGTATGGGGTCAACGGGGTAACCTGAGCCGGGTGGAACTCCAGTTCTTAAGGCAGAGCCTATTTCGTGCCGAAATTAGAGTTGACTGTTGCGAATAAGCACGGGACCCTGTATCTTTTTGCGACAGTTCGCCGCCTCCGATCGGTGGGGCAAGAAGGGGCAAGGTAAGGGGCGCGCACATGAGCGGTCCGATGTACACCGTTCTTGTCGTGGACGACGACAAGAACATCTGCAAGATGATCGAGATCAACCTCCAGCGCGAGAAGTGCTACGAGGTTCTCACGGCCCTCAATGGCGAATCCTGCCTGAGACAGATACGGGAAAACCAGGTCGACCTTGTGCTCTTGGACATCCAGATGCCGGGCATTGACGGCATCGAGACCCTGCGCCGGATCAAAGAGGAAGATCCGACGATCCAGGTGGTGATGATGTCCGCGCACGGGACGATCGAGCGCGCCGTCCAATCGATGAAGTTGGGGGCCTACGATTTCCTCACCAAGCCCTTCAGCTCCGACAGGCTTCTGGTCACGGTCAAAAATGCGCTCTTAGCCCGAAGCTTGAAGCGGGAAGTCGAGGAGCTGCGCTCGGAGCTCCGAGGCCGCTACCAGTTCGACAACATCATCGGCCAGAGCGGCGCAATGCAGGAGGTGAAGAAGGCGATTGCCCGCGTTCTGGATAGCAACGTCACCGTGCTGATCACCGGGGAAAGCGGCACTGGGAAGGAACTCGTAGCTCGCGCGATCCACTTCAACGGCCGGCGCAAGAACAAGCCGTTTGTGGCAGTAAACTGTTCGGCCTTGCCGGAGTCCCTGCTCGAGAGCGAGCTTTTCGGACACGAAAAGGGCGCGTTCACGGGGGCCACCCAGCGACGGATTGGGAAGTTCGAGCAGGCCAACGGGGGGACGATCTTCCTGGACGAGATCGGTCTGATGAGCCCATCGACCCAGGCGAAGATCCTCCGCGTCCTTCAAGAGCGGGAGTTCGAGCGCGTTGGGGGGAACGAGCTGGTCCGCGTGGATGTCCGCATCATCTCCGCTACCAACCGCAATCTTGAAGAGGCGATGAAGAAGGGAGAGTTTCGGGAGGACTTGTACTATCGTATCTCGGTCTTTCCGATCCACCTTCCGCCTTTGCGGGAGCGCAAGGAAGACATTCCGCTCTTGGCAGCCCATTTCCTCAAGAAGTACTCGGAGCAGGAAGGCAAGCAGGTGGACAGCATCAGTCCGGAGGCCCTGGAGCTGATGATGGCCTACAACTGGCCCGGCAATGTCCGGGAGCTGGAAAATGCCATCGAGCGGGCCGTGGTATTGGCCACAACCAACGAGATTACTCCGAAGGAACTGCCCGCTCCCGTTCGCGCGCTGGGTGAAAAGCGCATCTACGAGGCGGACCAGACGCTGTCCAGCTGGATCGAGAAGCTGGAAGAGCAGGCCTTGCGACAGGCCCTGCTCGAGTGCGAGGGGAATATCTCGGAGACGGCCCGCCGCCTGGGAATCGGCCGGGCCACTATCTACCGCAAGGCGAAGAAATACGGCCTTCCTATCGGCAAGCAATAGGTCGGTGATCCTTCGGGGGCGAGGCAGGCTCATATGAGCAAAGTCAGCCAGGAGGGAGGGGTACTTCCTTTCGCCGGCGCGGACCAGAGACCAGGTGCGGGCGAATAGAATAGGGGCATCCCAAGGGGCCGTTATTCGAGGCGGCCGCCTCGCCCTCCCCGGGGGGCGATGGAATGCTTCTTGCACAGACGTACTAACCTCAGAGGGGTCCGGGAGAAGGGCGTCGGCCGAGCACGATCAGCAAGCGCATTCCCCCCAAAGAGGTCGGCGCGGCGGGACTGCGGAGGGATCATTGCGGTGATTCGCGGAGAGGAGATCTATCAGCTCCTCCGGAAAGTGGTCACCGGGACCTACACGGAGCGGGATCTGGTCCAGGCTGTCGACCTGTTCCAGAAGATCTCCCTCAGTTACCTGCGCTATCTGCAGGTGTACGGGCGGCGCGTCGGGGGCGACGAGCCCAACCTGGTGACCGAGCTCGAGAACGTGGCTCTGGACTGCATTGCGCCCCTTTTCCGCCGGGACCGCCAGGGCCGCTTCGTGATCCTGCGCGCCTACTTCGGGGAGGAGCTGAAGGGGTATGATCCCGAACGCCCCCTTGAGATCCTGGCCGACTTGCGCCGGCTGGTCGTCAAGAAGACCAAGCAAGAGCTGGCCCGGATCTTCCGGGAACGCGATCCGGAGGGAGCAAGACTGCTCCGGAATATCCGGGTCGCCGTGAGATCGTCCGACGACCTCCACCTGTTTCGCGAAGGCGGGAGGGACTGGCTCTGCTGGCGAAGGTGCGCGGTGGCCGAGCTGGAGCGAGAACTTGCGGCCATCACCCAGGCGGAGGACGTGGGGGAAACGTCGGAAAGCGAGGGCCTGCGCAGGGGCCTGCCAGTGGTGCCAGAAGCGGAGCTCCGCACGCGATTTCTTGCCGTCCACCAGGCCAATGATCCCGTGCCTGTCTCTCTCCGCAAGATGCTGCAAATCGTCCAGGAACTCCCTCAGTACCAGAATTGCATCCCCGTGGAGATGGCGGCTAAAGTCATCCGCGAGATCCACGCCCGCCTGCTTCACCACCACATTCAGCTGGGAGCCCAGCCGCGGACACCGTTCGAGCACGTGCAGAATCGGGAGATCGAGCAGGTGGTGGCCGAGATCGAGGCCCTGCTTTGGGAAAAGCTGAAGCGCTACGTCTGGCGACGCAAACTTTCTCCCCCGACCGCCGAGGCCTACCGCTACGCCCTGAAGGATGTCCTCCACGACGAACTCGATCGCTTTCAGCGTGTCAGCTACTTCCACCAGCTGAAACACTACCTGCCTGGGCTGGAGTACGCCGAGTATCGGGAGCGGCACCGAAGCGTGTTCGAGTATCTGGCGAAGGTCGGACGACGCGAGCTTGCCCGACGCCTCCGGACCCTCATTTGAGTCGGCCCCCAAAACCGCGGTTTCCCTCCTCTACCGAAGTCTGCGGGCACGATCGCCGTCGCACACCGTCAGGCGGACCTTTTACGAGGTGGCGCGTCGTTGTAGGTAAATAACCAGAGGGCGATTGGACGACGCGCGGCGGTCTGGCCAGGCGGTGTGCGATGCCTCTGGTGTGCCAAAACCATTGTCCCGATCGGCGCGAGATCGAGTCGTTCCTCTTGCGCTTGCTGGACGGGGCCGGTGGAGATGGACCGGTTTGGCCGCATCTTCTGGCTTGTGCGCGCTGCAGCCAGCACCTGGCGCGCCTGGTTCTTTTCTACCGCTTCTTGCTGGAGGACCTCCGACAGCCCGTGCGCGAATCCGCATTGCAGGCCGCCATGCGCCTTCTTGGGCGACCCTTTTTGTTTCAGCGTCTCTGCTTCCACCGGGACTCGGGCACAGGCCCTAACGGGCGACAGCTTTTCCTGCGGAGGCCGTCGGAGAAGATGGGCGCAGCCGCGTGCGAAGAACCGTGTGCCGAACATGATCTTGTTCTGAGTTTGGTGACCTTGCCCGACGGTTCGGGCTACCTCACCTGCTGCTTTGGGGACGGTACCTGGAGGCCTGCTGCATTGCACGTGCCGGGCACTGACCTCCAGCTGGAACTCACAGGGAAGGGCCTGCTGTGTGCTCCTCCGAGCCTGATCGGAGCGCTGCCCATGGTCCGGGCGGTGCTCCTCGAGCCGCGGTCACCGGATGCAGGGCGTCTCCGTGACAAAGGGGGGAAAGCGGGAAGGCACCAGGGGCCGGTTTAGCTTCTTGACGAGGTCCCGATCCTCGAAATACGTCCTCCTGTAGCCCGCGTAAAGCCGCCGTTGGCTCTCGGCGGTCTCCTCAAGGACCCAGACCATACCGGGCATGGTTGGCGAGATTCGGTCTCGTGGAGGGACAGGCCGATCAGATAGAGGCGCGGCTTCCGTTTCCCATTGTGCGGGACGCGCTCAAGACGTATCTTCGTCGTGGGGATCGACGGCCATAGGAGGTGCGAGGTGCGTGGCGACACATTGGGCATCGCCATTTTGGGCGCGGGAAGCGTGGCGGAGAAACACGCCGAGGCACTCTCCTCCCTGCCCGGGTTTCATCTGAAGGCCGTGTGGAGGAGAAACCGCGAAAAAGGGCTCGCATTTGCCGAGCGCCACAACACGGAATTCATTGCCGAGCTGGATGAGATCCTTGCCCGTGAGGACATCCGCGTGGTGGATATTGCAGCGCCACCTGCTCTTCACCACCAGCTGGGCGAGAAGGCCGCTGCGGCCGGCAAGCACGTAATCGTGGAGAAGCCGATCGACGCGACCCTAGCCGGGGCGGATCGCCTGATTCAGGCTTGCGGAAAGGCCGGGGTTTGCCTTGCGGTGATCAGCCAGTACCGGTTTACAGACGGGGCCCAGTTCGTTCACCGGGCCATCCGCGAGGGTGCTCTCGGCGAAGTCTTCCAGGCGGATGCCTACGTCAAGTGGTACCGGCCCCAGTCGTATTACGACCAGGATGCCTGGCGCGGGACGCCCGATCTCGAAGGGGGCGGTGTCCTGATCAATCAGGCGATCCACTTTATCGATCTTTTGCTCTGGTGGCTTGGGCCCGTTCGCCGCCTGGTGGGAAGGACACAGACCGTTTGCCACCAGATCCCGGTTGAAGATCACGCCGTGGCGATGCTCGAATTCGCCGGCGGCGCGTGGGGCGTGCTGGAGGCTTCCACCGCCACCTGGCCAGGATTTCCGGCGCGCCTGGAATTGCACGGGACGAAGGGAAGTGCCCGCTTCGAAGGCGACGGGCTGGTGCTCTGGGAAGTGCGGGATTACCCCTGCCGTCCCCCGCTCGTGGAGGCCCGCTCCTCGGGCGCTCGAGAAGCGATGGCGATCGACGTGGAGCCCTTCCGCCGCCAGTTCCAGGACATCTACGAGGCGATTACAGAGCAGAGAAGGCCGCTGGTGGATGGGCATGAGGCGCGAAGGGCCCTGGAAGTCGTCCTGGCCATCTACCGCTCTTCGGCTCGCGGAGAAGCGGTGGTATTACCCCTTGCGACCGATCGGTAGGGCCTAACGTCAGCTCTTGTTCTGCAGGACCCGCGGGATATTCTCTTCGAACGGGGGGAAAATCACGCCGCGCTCCGTCACGATCGCGCGGATGAGGTGCGCGGGGGTGATGTCGAACGCCGGATTGTAGACCTCCACGTCGGTAGGAGCCACCTGAATGCCAAACGGGTGGGTTACCTCGCGCCCGTCTCGCTCCTCGATGGGGATCTCCTGGCCGCTGGCAAGCCGCAGGTCAAATGTGGAGCTGGGGGCAACCACGTAAAACGGGACCCCGTGCTCCTTCGCCAGCAGGGCGAGGTTGTAGGTCCCGATCTTGTTGGCCACGTCGCCATTGCGGGCGATCCGATCGGCCCCCACCAGGACGGCGTCTACCCGCCGGCGAGCCATCACGAAAGCCGCGGTGTTGTCGCAGATGAGGGTCACGTTAAGCCCGGCCCTGCGGAGTTCCCAGGCGGTGAGTCGGGCCCCTTGCAGCAGGGGGCGCGTTTCATCCACAAAGACGTGCAGCTTTTTCCCTGCCTTCGCTGCTGCGTAGATTACCCCCACCGCTGTGCCCAGCTCGATGGTCGCCAGAGCTCCCGCGTTGCAGTGGGTGATGACGGTGCAGACCTCGGGTAGAAGATCAGCTCCCCAGCGGGCCATCTGCTGACACGCGGCCCTTTCCTCTTCGAGGATACGGTGCGCTTCTTCTGTTAGGGCACGAAGCAGGGCGTCTCTGCCCTGAGAGGCCACTTGGCTCGCCACAGCGCGCATCCTCTCCAGAGCCCAGAAGAGATTGCGCGCCGTAGGCCTGGTGGCGGCCAGCTTCTCGAGGGTGTCCTCTACGGCCTTGAGCAGTTGCTGTGGACTTTGAGCGGCAGACCTGAGGAGGCCGATCGCCACGCCGTAGGCAGCCGCGATGCCGATGGCCGGGGCCCCCCGCACCCTCAGGGTTCGGATGGCCTCCGCCACGGCGTCGACACTTCGCAACTCCCGATAGACGACAGCGCTGGGTAGACGCGTTTGATCCAGGATGAGCAGAGCGTCGCCGAGCCAGTACAGGGGACGGACAGGCCGAACGTCCATCTCAGGAGCGCTCCTCGAGAAATTCCGCCACGATCTCGATAATCTTCTCCGAAGCCCCCGTGTGGGTCTGCACCACGCGCAGGGCCGCAGCGGATGCCTCCTGGCGTACCTTTTCGTCGCTGAGCAGCCGGAGGAAAGCTTCCTCCGCTTCCTGGGTATGGCGGACGACGAAGGCGGCTCCCCTTTCGACCAGGAGGCAAGCGTCGGGAGAATTCTGGTATCGCGGTCCCACGACCACTGGCAAGGCATGTGCCGCTGGTTCCAGCACCGAGTGGACGCCGGGTCCAAAGCTGCCCCCAACGTAGGCAATGTGACCCAGCGCGTAGAGATTGGCCAAAAGCCCCACGCTATCGACAACCAGCGCGTCCCAGTTTTCCGAAGGCGCTTGCCGCCACTCGGAAAGGGTTTGGCAGACGAATTTCTGGTCCCGGAAGTAGGCCCGAATCTCTCCCACCCGGTTCGCCGAAGGCTCGTGGGGGCAAACGATGGCTCGTGCCCCCAAGCGTCGCATGCAGGCTACAAGAGCCGGAAGGATCACGTTTTCGTCGGAGGGCCAGGTGCTCCCCAAGACCACCGTCCGGCGATTGTCGGCTGGGAGTCGAGCCAGTAGGTCGCGAATCCGATCGAGCTCCTGCGCTCTGCGCACCACCTGGTCGTACCGCGTGTCGCCGCAGGTACGGGTCGGAGTATTGGGGACCAGTTCGCGGATCCTCCGTTCCTGGTCCTCGGAGACGGCGCAGATGAGGGTGAAGGGCTGGAAAAGGAAACGGTCGAAGGCACGTTGCCACGAGCGTCCCGGGCGGCTCAATGGGCGGAGAGAGGCATCGACCAACAATACCGGTATGCCTTGCTTGCGCAGGGCTGCTACGTGATTCGGCCAGATGTCGTGGCGGATGACGATGCCCACGCTCGGCCGCAAAAGGCTGATGAAGCGATATGCGTTGCGGGGACAGTCAAAGGGCAAATAGGAGATGAAGTCCACTCCCTTCGGGCTGCCGGCGTGCTCGTAGCCCGATGGGGAAAAGAACGTGACGACTACGTTGAGGTGGGGCCAGCGCTCCTTAGCCAGGGCCGCAATCGGTTTCGCCTGTTCGAATTCGCCGAGCGAGGAGACGTGGATCCACAGCCTTGGCTCCCCTTTGTGATGGGCCACGTACTCCTCCAGTCTGGAGAAAAGGCCCTTGCGGCCTGCGATCCCGCGCCGGACCTTCCCGTTCGCCAAGGCCAGGAGGTGAAGGCCCACGTAGAGCAAAGGGACGACCACAACGTTGTACACCGCCATCCATTTGCTCATCCCGGTCGCCCGCTGGAATTGTTCTTCGGGGAAAGGTCGTCCCCCTTCTCCCCCTCGCTTCTCACACCGCGTTCCGGTCAAAGAACACTTACCGCAGTTGTGGTCGAAACCGACACGGGCTAATCGCGATAGGGTTTGAGCTTAGCGTAATCTTTGCCGAGAATGACCGTTACGTCGAGAGCTCGGGTCTCATTGAGCTCAGCCAGGACCTCGGAGCTCTCGACGCCGAGCGCTGAAGCGACCTTTTGCGCGTTGTGGAGATCCATGGAGCGGCGGTCGATGACCAGCGTTTTCCGCACATTGAAATCGTGGTAGTTGCCAAAATTGACCACGTCGAAGCCCTTGTTGCGCAGATAGTCGGTCACCTCTTTGGCCAAGCCTGGCTTCCCGCAGCCATTTAGCACCTCTACCTTGAGGCTGTCTTGGCTCTCCAGAGAGGCCCGAGGGGGATTCTTGGGCGAGACGATCCGAGAGATTAGGGAGGCCACCAGGACCAGGTTGACGGCGACCAAGACCCAGATGACAGCGGTGGACAAGGTGCTACCCAGATGCTTTCTCGCTCCCGAGCCCCGAGGTCGGGGGCGGAGGACCGAGCGTTTACCGCTCCCTTTCCGGCGAACCGGCGCCATCACTCCCTCCTCAGCTGCTTTGCGACTTGACCCGGGTCTTTCGGGCCATCAAGGTCGTTCCCGCTCCGAACCATCTCCGGCCACAAGAAAAGCGTGCGATCGCCTCGCACGCTGCCCACTTTTACCGTAGGATGAGCACCCCTGCATCCTCTCGGATCGTCCCTCGCCCCCAGGAGGCATCGGCCCGAAGCCCTATGGCTCCTCCTCAACCATCGGGTCCAGATAGGGATCCCGCGAGTATGGGGAGAGCCCCGGATACGGATAGGGCCGAGCTACATACTGGAAGTGAAGCGTGGTGTTCTTGAACGGTCGGTACAGGACGCGAGCCCCGGATACGAACAGGTTCCTCCCCCCAGGCACAGTCCCAGGGCTCCCGAAGGGCTGATGCAACATGCCCAGCTGCAGCTGAGCCACCAACCTGGGCGAGAACTGATAGGTCATCGTATTTAGGTAAAGCCCTTGTGTATAGGTCTGGCCCCCGAAGGATGCTACAGAGAGCGTGTAGCTGTGCTGCATATGGAACTTCATCGGGTCCAGGCCCAAGAACCCCATGATGGTCCCCGGGGACGGTGTATGAGCGAGCTGCTCCCGTACGCTGACAGCCTGGCCCTGGCTCTTGAGTTGCCCTGCCGCCTGCACGGCTGTGAGCAGCACCAGAAGCGGGACCGCAATTGCTCGCCTCATCATCTTCACCTCCCTGGCCAGACGTCTACGAACCTCTTTGAAATAAAGCGAATTCCGCACTGAAAATCAACCCGGATTTTCGCTCAGGCCTACCCCTGGGTCCCCGGTACATCGACTACCATGTTGTCAATCAGGCGTGCATTGCCGATCCACACCGCAAGGGCAATCATGACTCTGCCCGTCAGCTGGCTCACTTCCTCCAGGGTGTCCGGATCGACCATGGCAATGTAGTCGATTCGGCTTGTCGGCACGGACCGCAGCACACCTTCCATTTCGTTGCGGATCCTGCGCGGATCGCGCTCCCCCAGGCTGATGAGTTCCTTGGCCCGACATAGCGAACGGTAGAGCACAAGGGCATCCTGTCTTTCCTGCGGGCTCAGGTAGGTGTTCCGTGAGCTCATGGCCAGCCCGTCGGGCTCGCGGACGATCGGCGCTACCACAATCTCCACGTCGAAGTTGAGGTCGCGGACCATCTGCTGGATTACGCGCGCCTGTTGCGCGTCCTTCTGGCCGAAAACGGCAAGATGTGGTTTCACAATGTGGAAAAGCTTGCAGACCACCGTCGTAACCCCCCGAAAATGGCCGGGACGGAAGGCCCCACACAGGGGCTCCGTGAGCTTCTCGACCTCGACGTAGGTGTAGTACGGCGGGGGGTACATCTCCTCGGCGCTCGGATGGAACACGATGTCTGTCGCTTCCTTCTCCAAGAGCCGGAGGTCCCGTTCCAGGTCGCGCGGGTACCGGTTGTAATCCTCTTGTGGGCCGAACTGTGTTGGGTTGACGAAAATGCTCACGACCACTACATCGGAATGCTGCCGAGCGATCCGCACAAGGCTCAGGTGACCCTCGTGCAGGTAGCCCATGGTGGGGACGAACCCGATCCGCTTGCCAGCCAACCGCAGGCTCTCGGCCTCGGACTGCATTTCCCGCACGCTTTCGATCACACGAATGCCCACGTTTGACCTCGCCTTTGGGGGCTCGTTTCGGTCTCTCCGCCGACTCCTTCCTCTCGGATGAGCACCTGACCTCCTGATCGCTCCTGTGCAAGACGGGCCGGTCAGTAGCTTTCCTGATCGGAGGGGAAGCTCCCCTGTCGTACATCCTCCACGTAGCGGCGACAGCTCTCGCGGATGACGGAGGCAAGCTCGGCGTAGCGCCGCACGAACTTCGGGCGGAACTTCTCGAACAGACCGAGCATGTCGTAGGTCACGAGAATTTGCCCGTCGCAGTGGGGACCGGCACCGATGCCGATCGTCGGGATGCGCACCTTCTCGGTGATGGTGCGGGCGACGGAGGACGGGATCTTCTCAAGCACGATGGCGAAAGCACCGGCCGCCTCCAGAGCGAGGGCATCGGCCAAGAGGGCCTCGCTTTCCTCCCCCGACCTTCCCCGCACACGATAGCCGCCAAAATGGTGGATCGACTGGGGGGTGAGTCCGAGGTGGCCCATGACCGGGATACCAGCGTCCACGAGCCGCCGCACGGTTTCGCAAATGGGTCGCCCGCCCTCCAGCTTGACGGCCTCCGCGCCGCCCTCTTTCATCAAACGGCCTGCATTCCGCAACGCCTCTTCTGGACTGACCTGATAACTGAGGAAAGGCATATCGGCCACCAGAAGAGCCCTCCGCACCCCACGTCGTACGGCTTGCGTATGGTACAGAATCTGTTCAAGCGTCACGGCCAGAGTGGTCTCGTGCCCCTGGATGACCATCCCGAGGGAGTCCCCCACCAGCACGACGTCGATCCCCGATGTGTCGAGGAGCTCGGCGAAAACGGCGTCATAAGCCGTAAGGGCGGCGATCTTGGGCCCCTGTCGCTTCCGCTCGATGAGGCCCGGCACGGTCACCTTGGTCTCTGGCATCGTCGCACCCAATGTCGATGCTCTACCTGTCTCGAACCTTCCCTTGCGGGGGAGATCGGCCCCCGGCTGTCGGCCTTATCTTCAGGGGTCGGTGGGGGTCAGGTCGGCAGTCGGCGAGCGATGACACCGCCCCCGACCACCGCGTCTCCCTCGTAGAAGACGACCGATTGCCCGGGCGTAACCGCAGCCTGAGGCTCTTCGAATTCGACTTGGACGCCACCGTCGTCACCGGGGAAGATCGTGGCCCAGGACCCGCGATCCCGATAGCGGGTCTTTACCCAGACCCGCATGGGCTCCTCGAGGGCAGGGATAGAGATCCAGTTCAGCCGGTCGGCCACCAGACCTCGGCTCAACAGGGCTTCGCGGCCACCCACCACCACCCGGTTTTCCTCGGGCCGAATGTCAACGACGTAGGCAGGCTTGCCGAGAGAGACGCCGAGGCCCCGTCGCTGGCCGATGGTGAAGTTCACATACCCCTGGTGTCGGCCGATCACGTTGCCGGCCAGATCCACGATTTCCCCCTCTGCCATCGCTCGGGAACCGAAGCGCTCGCGGAGGTAGCGCCGGTAGTCGTTATCCGGTACGAAGCAAATCTCCTGGCTATCGGCCTTGTTGGCGGTGCGCAAACCCAGTCTGCCCGCAAGTTCCCGCACCTGCCCCTTGCTGAGTTCACCCAGGGGGAGGAGGGTGTACTGAAGTTGCTCCTGCCGCAGAGCCCAGAGGGCGTAGGACTGATCCTTGGAAGGGTCGCGGGCACGTAGGAGCAGGTAGCGTCTTCGGTCCGCATCGTAGAGGATGCGGGCGTAATGGCCTGTGGCAAAATACTGTGCCCCGAGGGAGAGGGCCTTGCGCAGGAGGACCCGCCACTTGACCTCAGAGTTGCACAGGACGCAGGGATTGGGGGTTCGGCCGTGCAGGTATTCCTCCTCGAAGCTGCGGACCACACGCGCCTCGAATTCGGCGCGGGCATCCACCACGTAATGAGGAATGCCCAATTGCTCCGCGACCGCCCGAGCGTCCCAGATGTCGTCCACGGAGCAGCAGGTGGATTCATGGCGCACATTCCCCCCCATCCGGTCGTAGTCCCAGAGCTTCAGGGTGAGGCCCACGACACGGTAACCTCGCTCCACGAGCAGAGCGGCAGCCACAGAGCTATCGACGCCGCCACTCATGGCCACGGCGATGAGGGGTCGGTCACGATTCTCCCGAAACATGCTCCGTTGACCCACAGTGATCCTCGGTTCGGCCGAGACATTCCTCCAGGCTCTTCCCTTGGCGTCGGCAATAATCCTCGATCGCTGCGCGCAGGGCATCGGCGGCCAAGTTCGAGCAGTGCATCTTCTGGGGAGGCAACCCGCCCAAAGCTTCGGCCACGGCCCTGTTGGAGATGCTCAGTGCCTCGCGAAGGGACTTTCCCTTCACCATCTCGGTGACCATGCTGCTTGTGGCGATGGCGGCTCCGCAGCCGAAGGTTCGGAACCTCGCCTCAACGATGCGATCGCCCTCCACGCGGATGAAGAACTGCATGACATCCCCGCACACCGGGTTGCCGACCTTACCCACCCCGTCCGCGTCTTCCAAAGTGCCCACATTGCGCGGATTTAGGAAGTGGTCAAGGACTTTCTCGTTGTAGTCAAAATGGGCCCCGCTTCCCAAAGGATCCGACCTCCTTGCCGCTCGGCTTCCCGCCGACTCTCACCACCATCATACCTCCAGAGCGGACATCTGGCGAAGGCGCGCGACGATCTCAGGCAGGACCTCCACGGTGTAATCGACGTCCTCCTCTGTGTTCGAGCGGCCCAGGGAGAAACGCACCGCCGATTGGGCCAGTTCCGGCGGGACTCCCATGGCCTCCAGCACATGGGACGGCAGGAGCGAACCGGAAGTGCACGCCGATCCGCTCGAGGCTGCGACCCCTTTCAGGTCAAGGCTGAGGAGGATGGATTCTCCTTCCGCACCCTCAAACGACACGTTGAGGGTCCCCGGAAGCCTCTCGGTAGGATGGCCGTTCAGATGAACGCGTTCGATCCGGCGCCGGATTCCTTCCCATAGCCGATCGCGGAGGCGTGTAAGGCGATCCGCCTCTGCCTCGCGTTCAGCCAGGGCCAGCTGCACCGCCCGGGCAAACCCCACGATCCCCGCCACATTCTCCGTCCCAGCTCGGCGCTTCCGTTCGTGCTCGCCGCCGTGGAGAAGGGGGGTGAAACGAATCCCGCGGCGCACGAACAGCGCGCCTACACCTTTAGGCCCGTAGATCTTGTGGGCAGAGAAGCTGGCCAGGTCCACGTTCATCTCCCGGACATCGAACGGAATCTTGCAGAAGCTCTGCACGGCATCGGTGTGAAATAGCACACCCCGCTCTCGGCAGATCGCACCAATCCGCGCAATGGGATTGATGGTCCCCACCTCATTATTGGCGTGCATGACCGACACGAGAATAGTGTCGTCCTGGATCGCCTCGGCCACACGCTCCGGTAGAACCATTCCCGTGCGGTCAACTGGCACATAAGTGACGCGGAAGCCCTGTTTCTCGAGAAACTTGCAGGTTTCGAGGACCGCCTTGTGTTCCACGCGCGAGGTAACAATGTGTCGCCCCTTGTCGGCCAAGGCCAGAGCAATCCCCTTGATCGCCGTGTTGTCTGCCTCCGTCCCACTGCCGGTGAAAATCACCTCCGAAGGCTCAGCATTGATGGCCTTGGCCACGATCTCACGCGAGTCCTCGAGAGCACGACGGGCCTCGCGGCCAAAACCGTGAACGCTGGAGGCATTTCCAAACCGCTCGGCGAAATACGGGAGCATGGCTTCGAGGACTTCTTGCCTCACCGGTGTTGTGGCATTGTGGTCCAAGTAAACGCGGCGCATTCGTCTATCCCTCCCTCGCTCCCACTCGTCGACGCTCGTCCCCCGCCGCGACAATGTTCCCGCTGCTTTTTCCGATCCAATTTAGCCAACCGGTCAGAACAAAACAAGGGTGCGAGCTACCCCAGGCGTTGGACAGGCTGGACAGGTGTGGAAGCGAGGACTTGCTCTTCCCAGAGGCCCGACGGCCCGTCATTGGGCCAGGATTCGGCCCAGGCAGAACCTCCGAGCATCGAAGCCCCCCTCTTTCGGCAGATACTCTCCCCAGTCCGTGCGTGTGTACACCGCAGGCTTGTGGCGGCCCGTAGCGAGATCCCTCAGGGCGTTGGCAAGATACTCGATCTCCTCGAGGGTGTTGTAGAGGCCGAGGCTTGCCCGCACGGCCCCAGGGACCGAGCTGCGTTCGCCCGAACTCGGAGCGAGAGGCTGAGGTTCCTGGGATAGCCCCAGTATGGCTCTCAAGTAAGGCTGGGCGCAGAAGCAGCCATTACGTACCCCGATGGCGAACTCGTAGCTGAGCACAGCTGCCAGATGACCGTGCTCCCAGCCGGGGAGGTTGAACGCGAACACTCCCAGTCGCTCTGGCCCCGTTTCCTGGACCGGTGGGCCGTAGAGCTGGATCCCAGGCACGCTGATCAGGGTCTTCCAGGCCGCGCGGGTTAGCTCGCGCTCGAATTGCTCGACGGCGTCCATTCCCGTCGTCCGGAACCAGTCGATGGCGGCTGCCAGGGCCAACACGCCCACCACGTTGGGCGATCCAGCCTCCTCGCTCTCGGGGGCATTCGCATAGATCACCGCGCTTGGTGTCACGACCCGAACCGTCCCTCCGCCCACCTCCCAGGGCTCGTCGGCTGTCAAAAGATCCCGGCGGGCAATGAGGGCCCCCGAGCCAAACGGTGCGTACATTTTATGGGCGGAAAAGGCGAGGAAGTCAATGGCGCTGTCCCCGTCTCCGTCGCCGACCATTCGGATCCGGCGGTGCGGCGCCAGCTGAGCGGCGTCCACAAAGACGTGAGCACCGTAGCGGTGGGCGATGCGAGCAATGTCGTGGATCGGGGTGACGACACCGGTGACGTTGGAAGCCCCAGTCACCGCTACCAGCTTTATTCGCCCGCCCTGGTTGCGGAGCTGGTCTTCCAGGTAGTCGAACTGGGGACATCCCCAGGCGTCGAGCGGGAGACGCAGAAGTTGACCGCAGCGCCGCCAAGGCAGGTCGTTCGAATGGTGTTCCATAAGGGTGGTGAGCACTGCGGCTTCGCCGTAGACCTTGCGCAGATGCCAGGCCAGCTTGTTGATCGCTTCCGTGGTGTTCCCGACGAAGATCACCACGTACCTGTCCGGGTCGGCACCCACGAACTCGAGGACCTTTGTCCTGGCCTCCTCGTAGAGCCAGGTGGAAAGCTTGGACTTGAATCCGCTTCCCCGGTGGACGCTGGCGTACCAGGGTAGAAAACGATGGACGGCGTCCACAACAGACTTGAGGGGTGGGGTGGAGGCCGCATTGTCCAAGTTTACGTACGGGCGTTCTCTACCCCCGAGGACGGGGACGACGGTGTCGACGCCAAGAATCTGGTCTCTCCAGGGACTGTGTCGAATGTCCATGCGAAAACTCCCAACTTCAGAACGAAGGGCCTTCGGAATCCACAAAAAAGGGCCCACGTCCCCTCCGGACGCAGGCCCTCACGATGTGTCCTGCACGCCGATAGTCTTGTCGAGTCTTAGAGCAGCAGGCGATACCTCCCTACGGTTCGAGGTGCTCCAGCACGCTTCCCCTTCACGAGCCCTTACACGCTGCAGCTGACATCGTCGACGCCGGACTTATAGTGCGGCGTTCAAGCCGAACCGGTTTACGGTGCCCAGCTGTCCAAACGACGAAAGTGCGTAGTCAAGGCGATACCCTCGCCACAGGAATCCCACGCCGACGGATACCCCTGCGAACTGATCCGCATCCATTCCCAGTTTCATTTGCCGAGCGAGCGAGCAATATCCCCAGCGCAGGAACAGGTGCGGCGTGAGGGTGAATTCGCCACCGATGGCGAACTGGTAGTCGTCATCTGGGTACTTGAAAAGTTCCACGGCGTAGAGGAGAGGCAAGTGCGCAAGTCTCTTGGACCAGCCGATCCGGTAACAGAGAGGGAGTTTATCCTTCGCCGCAAGAAATGGGGAGAGCACCTTGCCCACGTTTTGCACGGCAAATCCCACGTCCAGGTCGGGCACCGGGGTATGAAAAAGCAATCCGAAATCGGCGAGGAATGCCTGACTGCTGTACACGTCGATGTAGCTGTGCACGTACTTCAGCGTCACACCGCCCAGGAGATTTCGGAGCAAGGGACGGGCGACCGTCTCGGAAACGACAATGGTTCCGGCGCCGAAAGTCCTCCCGGTACGCAATCCTGAGGCGTCGGTTTCCTGGAACTTGCCATAGGTCATGAAAGCCGCGCTGAACTCGCCTCGGCCGATGATCCCGAGATGATGGGAGAAAGCCACGCAGCCGGTCGCAAAGTCGAGCAGGTAATCCGCAAAGCTTGCGTGCAGCGTGCGTTCGGCGACGTCGTAGCTACCTGCAGGGTTAAAGCCTACGCCGGTGGGGTCTCCTGAGACCGCTACAAAGGCCCCACCCATTGCCGCTGGTCGCGGTGCCCAAGGGGTTCGCAGGAACGCAAAGCCTACGGTTCCCCGCGAGCTGCCGGCAATAGCCTGCCCCACGCTCACCGAAAGAATCAGGCCTCGGGCGAGGTACGAACACAGTCTGCGCATCCCACTGGCCTCAGCTGACGAGAAACAAGAAAACGGACCCGGCTTCTTCGCCGCAGTCCGTCTGACCAGAGCCAGCTGTCGGACTCGAACCGACGACCTGCTCATTACGAGTGAGCCGCTCTACCAACTGAGCTAAGCTGGCACTTCGGCTTTTGGTTTTCACGTTCAAATTTAGTCAAGTGGCCTTTCCGTCGCAAGTGGAAAAATGGGTCCACCCTTCCCTTCCAGACTGTGACCACGCGGCAAGCCCAAACGCCTTGTTTTGTTCCTGTTTTGCCGTATATTGAGCCACGTTCCGTCGAGAGAGGTGTGCTACGCAGGGAGCGGTTTTCCGCGTGCCCCATCGGGCATCAGGAGGTGAGGCGCGGTGGCCGAGGGCGGATGGTTGAAGTTTCTGGGCACCGCGGGGGCCCGTTTCGTAGTGATGAAGCAACTCCGCGCGTCCGGTGGACTGTGGGTGGAGATGAACGGCCTCCAGTTTCTGATCGACCCGGGACCCGGTACGCTGGTCAGGGCCGCGGCCAGTCGGCCGGCCCTCGACGCGAGCCGGTTGGCGGGCCTTATCCTCACCCATCGCCACCTGGACCACGCGAACGACGTGAACGTGATGATCGAGGCGATGTCCAACGGCGGCTCGAAGAGGCATGGCCTTCTGCTGGCCCCCAGGGAGGCCCTCGAGGATGATCCGGTCGTGCTACACTACTGTCGCCCGTTCTTGGAGGGCATCCAGGTTCTTGAAGAAGGCGGAACCTACCGGTTGGGCGAGGTGAGCATCCGGACTCCAATCCGGCACCTGCACGGGGCCGAGACCTATGGCCTCATTCTTGAGGCACCCGCCCAGCCGAAGATAGGCCTTATCGTCGACACCCGCTTCTTTGACGGGCTTCTGGAAGCCTATGCGGGGGTGGACATTTTGGTGCTGCATACCGTGCGTTACGACAAGCACGGCTCCACTCCGGAGGAGATCCTCCATCTCAACGTAGCCGACGCGGAGCGCCTGATTCAGTCCATCCGTCCGAAGACCGCCATCCTCACCCATTTCGGCATGACCATGGTCCGAGCTAAGCCGTGGCTGGTGGCCGAAGAATTGAGCCAGCGTACGGGCACGAAGGTGATCGCGGCTTCCGACGGAATGCGCTTGGAGCTCGCGTAGTGCGGAAACGGTGCAGCAATCGATGGGAGATCCGTGCGCCTGCCCACTGTTTCGGCGTGCGAGCTTTCGACCCTCACATCAACCACTTGTTGCCAGCGGAATGTGACGATGGGGTTGGAGACGCGGGAACGGGCCATTCTCCTGACTCTCGTGAGCAGCTTCCTTTGGGGGTCTTCCTTCGTAGCGGTGAAAGTAGGGCTTCGATATGTGGACCCGATCTGGTTCGCCTTCTGGCGCACCCTGGGAGCGGGAACTCTGCTCATCCTCCTCGCAGGCGGTCAAGGCCGGAGCTGGTATTTTGCCCAGCCGAGGATCTGGTTGCTCGGGGGTCTGAACGCAGCCGCCTTTGTGGCGCAAAATGTCGGGATGCTTGGGACGACGGCCAGCAAAGCCGCCTTCTACGTCAACCTCGGCTTCGTAGGGGTGGCTTTTCTGTCCTGGGCGGTGCTGGGAGAGTCGTTCGGTTCAACGAAGGTGCTGTCCATTTCTCTTGGCGTCGTGGGAGTGACGGGCCTGGCAACCGGGTTCCGAGCCGCGGCGCTGCGCGGGGGTTCACTTTGGGGAGACGCGCTGGTGATCGCGGCCGGGCTGCTCTGGGCCGGCTACTTCGTGATGACCAAGCTCCTGCTGGAACATCCCCAGGTGCGCGTCGTCCCTTTGACCGGCAGCGTGCTCGCGTTGACAGGGATCTTCCTCCTTCCCCTGTGTCTGGTCCACGGACATTCGCACGTAGACGGCCCGTGGCAGGGCCTGGCGGTTCTGACGTACACGACCGTGTTCTGTTCGGCGATTCCCCTGGTACTTTGGGCCAAGGGGCTGCGCCACCTCACCCCCACCGCATCGGCCGTGATCCTGCTGGCGGAGCCAGTAATAGGGGCCGTATTCGGCTTCGTTCTACTGGGTGAGCGGTTCAGCCCCGTGGAGGCCGGCGGCGCCTTGCTCATTCTGGTGGCAATCGGCTTGTACTCGAAGGCGGAAGTTGGCCCCGATGATCGGTGACCTCTTATTCTGCTGCCCGAAGTGCGGGTCCTTTCACTCGTTCGTGCCTCGCCGAGGGGGAGCCGTGTGCCGGACGTGCGCCATCACTGTCCGGCGATTGGGTGCGCAGCTTCTGGTGGACAGCGACTTGCGCCCGGCCTGGGAGTGGTTCGAGGCCGTGCGGACACGCCTGAGATCCGTTCCGTGCTCTTCCGAAGCCGATTGGTTGCAACCCGAGGAGCGTCTTCTCGCCGTCAGCGAGTGGGGCGTCCTGCGTCGGTCCACCGATGGCCGACGGTTTCGGGGATTTGGGGGGATAAGCCGGAAAGTGGAGGAGCTGGTGCCCGCTGGCTCCTGTCGCGTGTACCTGACGAATCGTCGTTTCGCGGTCGAACAGGGCGGAAGGTTAGAGATCTTCCCGCTGGATGAGCTCGACTGTGTGACTACGGACGCCCGCTCCTTCGTCTTCAGGCGTCTGGGGGAAGATGCGTGCTATGTCGAGTTCCCCTCACAGTCGCCCTTGTTCTGGGAGCTTCTCTGCCGGGAGACCTTGCGGAGCTACTGGGCGGGGAGGGGGAAA
Organism: candidate division KSB1 bacterium; assembly: GCA_034506315.1. Classification (GTDB taxonomy): domain Bacteria; phylum Zhuqueibacterota; class Zhuqueibacteria; order Oleimicrobiales; family Geothermoviventaceae; genus Zestofontihabitans. The sequence continues at coordinate 77,040 of JAPDPT010000003.1, forward strand.
GAGGTGGTGGAGTTCCAGCCTTGGGTGCGCTTTCGCGAGCAAGAAAGGACCCTCCGCTGGGACCCGACACTGGTCCGGAGCGCGGGTGTATGTGATCGTCCGCGGGACTCCGCCCTACGGGAGCTTACGTACGGGGCCTTGAGAATCCTTGTGCGCTCGATCCTGAGGCTTGTCTTCGGTTTTCAGGCCAGGGGGCTGGAGCGGTTGCCGTGCAAGGGGCCTTTTGTTCTGCTCCTGAACCACGAGGGCTACCTGGATTCGTTTTTTGCCCTGGCGGCTCTTCCGGTGAAAATCGGATTTGTGGCGAAGAATACGGAATTTGCCGGGCCGATCAAGAGGGCAGTAATGCGCCTGTTTCGATCCATCCCCGTCCACCGTCACCGGCCAGACCCTGTGGCTCTGCGGCAGGTGGTGCGCCTTCTGCAGCGGGGTTCCCCGGTGGCGATTTTCCCCGAGGGGGAACGAACGTGGGACGGGCGACGTCTGCCCCCCAAGCGGTCCGTCGTGAAACTGCTGATCCGAGCTGGGGTGCCGATCGTCCCATGTCGGATCGAGGGCTCCTTTGCCGTCTTGCCCCGGTGGGACCATAAGCTCCGCCGCCACAGGGTCACCCTTTGGGTGGGTCATCCCTTCCAGATTCCCAGGACCATCGGCACTTTGGACGAGGCGGCAAGGTACATTGGCGAGCGAATCGACGAGCTCGGCCGGGTCAGTCCCGAGGAGGTAATCGAATGATCGTCGTAGAGATCCCGGGTTATCGTACCCTGGCCCTCTCGTACCTCGTCCTCGACATCAACGGGACTCTGACCGTTGATGGCCAGCTCCGGGAGGGTGTGGCCGAGCGCCTCGCAAAGCTTCGTGAGCACGTGAAGGTCATCCTCCTGAGCGCCGACACGCTGGGCAACGCACGGGAAGTGGCCGGACGCCTTGGGGTACCGCTCGAACGAGTTCCCGTTCCCGGCGAGCGCGAGGCAAAAGAGAGGTTCGTGTTGAGACTCGGACCGGAGGCCGTGGCGGCGATCGGAAACGGGGCCAACGACGTCTTGATGCTGCAGGCCGCCGCCTTGGGAATCGCGGTGATCGGGAAGGAGGGAGCCAGCCGCGAAGCGTTAAGCGCAGCCCACATCGTGGTGGCAGACATCGTGGACGCGCTGGATCTCTTGCTGCACCCCAAGCGCCTGGTGGCCACCCTGCGCAGGTAGAGGAGGGCCCGGCTATCACGCTTCGCAGCGGCAGAGGGGGAGTTGCTGGCCTGCAAGGAGCACGCAATGCTCAATTACATCTGGCTCGGACTCATGGCTATTGCTCTCCTTGTGGGGGGCACCACGGGTAAGATCACCGAGGTGACCAAAGCCGCTTTTTCTTCCTCAGGCACAGCGGTGGAAATCGCCCTTGGGCTGGTAGGGGTCATGGCCCTCTGGTTGGGCATCATGCGAATTGCGGAGGAAGCGGGGATGGTGCGCGCTCTGGCGTATCTTGTGCGGCCCATCGCCCGGCGGCTTTTCCCTGACGTCCCGCCAGAGCATCCTGCGATGGGGGCCATGGTTCTGAACATCGCCGCCAACTGGCTGGGATTGGGCAACGCCGCTACCCCTTTGGGCCTCAAAGCTATGGAGGAGCTGCAGAAGCTGAATCCGGAAAAGGACACCGCCACCAACGCCATGGTGATGTTTCTGGCTTTGAACACCGCCAGCATTACCCTCATCCCCGCCACGGTCATTGCCGTACGGGCCCAGCTTGGTTCCTCGGACCCGGCCGAGATCATCGGGACCACCATTTTCTCTTCGACCTGTGCCACATTAGCCGCGGTAACGGCCACCAAACTTCTTGAATATGCCCAGTTGGCGGCACGGGAGCGCTGGGCACGCTTCTTGGGTCTGGGCAAGGCCCTTGGGATTTTCGCCCTCGGCGTAGCGCTCATCGCGGTCTTAAGAATGTTGGGAATTCTTTCTGCTCTGTTCGGATGGCTCACGCCGGAGCTCTTCCGAAAGGCGATCTCGGCTATCTCGGATTGGGCCATTCCGGTGCTGCTGTTCGCAATTCCCGTGAGCGCCGCTGTTCGCAGGGTGAAGGTCTACGAAGCCTTCGTCGAAGGGGCCAAAGAAGGATTCCAGATTGCCGTGCGTATCATCCCTTTCCTTGTGGCGATTCTGGTGGCGATCGCCATGTTTCGGAGCTCCGGAGCAATGGACTTGTTTGTGCGCCTCGTTTCGCCCCTCACCGATCTAATCGGCATGCCGGCGGAGGTGCTACCGGCCGCCCTCATGCGACCCCTCTCCGGCAGCGGCACGCTCGGCATCATCACGGAACTTATGAAAACCCACGGACCGGACTCCTTCATTGGCCGTCTTGCCTCCACGATCTACGGATGTACGGAAACCACCTTTTACGTGATCGCCGTGTACTTTGGGAGCGTTCAGATCAAGAAGACGCGCCACGCCGTCCCGGCCGGTCTCATCGGGGACTGCGCGGGAATCCTGGCAGCCCTGTTCATCTGCAAGCTGGTGTTCGGGGAGTAACAGGCTGGGGTGGAGAGGGGATCAGCGGTACCGTTCTTCCTCCAGCCGGCGAACAGCCTTCTGCGCCGGAGCGTAGGGGAGCTGCTTGAGCTGCCGATACGCTTCCCACTGAACCAGGGGATCCGGGTCCTCCTCCGTCAGCTGGACAAGGAGCTGGACAACCTCAGGACTCTGGGGGGCCAGAGCCCCGAGGGCCCGTACCACCGCCCGCCGCCTCTCAGGCTGAGGAGTAGAGAGGACCTGTTGCAGGAGCGCAAACCTCTCCTGCGGTCCCACCTCCCGGATCAAGGTCTCCAACCCGTCTGGCTCGGGATGGCCTTCGAGGTAAGCCTGAAAGGCCTGTGGCACTACCTCGGGTCGGTGGTGCCTCAATAGATCGAGGGTCAGCGCGGCTGCCGAGGGGGAAACCTCAGGTTCACGCAGGATCTCGATGAAACGCTGCGGGGGTACCTTCCCGAGGCCCTTCTCTTGGAACAGACGCAACAGAGGCGCGAGCTGCTCGTGGCCGGAACGGCGGCCCAGTTCCAGGATTTCCGGGCTGATCTGGCTCCACTGATCGCCGTCCGCTTTGGACAGGAGGGGCACCAGGTCGCCGGCGGTGAGTCCGCTACCATCCAGAACTGCTCTTATGAGGGGGAGAAACCGCGGCGCAGTCCAGAATCGTTTGCTTTCCGGGCTCACCGTCATTTTCCCGAGGGCGCGGATGGCTTCGCGCCGCACCGGGGTCGGCGCTGACGCGGACAGGGCTAGGGTATACAGGCTATCGGCAAGGCGATGAGCCGTCGGACAGCGGGCCAGGTGCGTCAAGGCCAGGACCTTCGTCTCAATGTTCTCATTATGGCGCGCGATTTCCCAGAGCACAGGGGAGGGGTCAGTGGGCGCCGCAAGCAGAATGGGCACGATGGCCCTGGCGACTTCCGGTTCCTGGACCCTTCGCGCAATGTCGGTCAGGCTGGCGATCGCAGAAGGATGTTCAAGGCTCGCGAGCGTCCGCACCGCCGCAACCCGTTCCCGGTTGGAGGAGCCGTACAGGGCAATGGCCTCGAGCCGGGAGATGACGGAGGGATCTTCCAGCTCTCCGAGGCTTGTGATCAACACCACGCGCAAGGAAGGATCGGCTGTGTCCTCGAGAAGAGACAGGATTAGGGGGAGCTCTTCTGGAACGGCGCTGGTCTTTTCCTCTCTTCCCGTGCTCACCACCTGCGTTTGGGTTCGCTCAACTGCTCTCTGAGGCGGTCTTTTCGTGCCCGTAGCCTTGGCACGTAAGAGGGACCGCAATCGCGCCCGCACGACGGGAGCGAACCTTCCCGATGGGTAACGGTCCAGGTACTCAGCGTATCTGCCTCTCGCCTTTTCGTGTTCGCCGAGTTTCTGATAGCAATAGGCGATCCAGAATAGGGACTCTTCCTGGTGCGGAGCTGTAGCACGACCTTGCAGGACCGCCTCGAAAAGGACGGCTGCCTGCCGCCAGTCCTGACGGGCGAGGGACTCCTTGGCGAGGTAAAAGGTATCGACCGGCCCCCTCTGAGCCCACGCGAGCGATAGGGGGCCCACGAGGACGATCGCCAAAAGCCACCTTCGGTAAGACCCTGTGGGTACAAATGTGCCGATTCTCTTCATTCCGGCTCTCGCAAGTAGGAGAACAGAATCTCAGGCGGAAGGTTTGCCGGTTCGGCCAGGGCACGGGTGCGCGTTTGCGCCACGGCCAGACGCGCGAGGAGATCCTTTTCCTGCACGAAACGTCGCACGTGCTCCATCCGCCGCGGGGCATCCGGGTCATCGGTGGCGGCGGTGAGCTCCAAGAGGGCCAGCTCCACATCCGTGAGCAAAGGTGCGAACTCTCCCAGGTCCTTCGGATCTTCCACCAGCTGGCTCAGCTGCTCGGCCACGATCCGAGACTGGAGGGGCAGGAGGGATGTTTCCCGTGGCTCACCGGGGGCTGCAGCCTCCGCCAAGACTGCCCTCGCCGCGCCCAGCAGCTCGGGCAAATAGTCCGGACTCAAGAAGGGGGCGGTGGGCCTCTCTACGCCCGTCCTCGTTGCCGGCCAAATTGGCGCGGCTTCCCAGGATTCCCGGTGACCGCGCAAGAGGATGATGTAGGTCAGGAGGAGAGCAAGCACCGGCAGTGCGATGATTGCGGCCAGGCGCCGCCTACTTGCTTGCCATGCGCGCACGGCGAAAGCGATGGAGGTGGCAAGGCGGAGTCTGGCTGCCTCTCGATCCTCGGCCAGAGTGCGCGCAACGGAAGCCCACAGATCATCCGGCGGTGAGACTTCGCGCAGCGCAGGCCATTGTCGCTCGGCGACGCGGCCGATGGCGACGGCCTTTCGGCACTCTTCACACCTCTCTAAGTGCTCCTCAACCTGCGTCTTTTCGGCGCCGGACAGATCATCTGCCAGGTAGCGTCCCAGTAGCTCCTCGAGTCCGGCACAACGGACGACGTTCCGCTTCATCCCTCTCATCGCTCTCGTCAACCCCTTTTGGCTGCCCTTCCTTTGTGAGGGGGCCCCGAGACTGAGACGGCAAGCTCTTTCCGTCCTGGGCCTGTGACGGGCCGAATTCGGGATAGTACCTTGCGAGCCACCGGGCCAGTCGGGCCCTGGCGCGAAACACCCGCGATTTGACGTTCGCCACCGAACAGCCCAGGATCTGTCCGACCTCCTCGTACGGAAGGCCTTCGATCACCCCCAGGATGAACGCGGCGCGGTAGCTTTCCGGCAAAGAGCCCAGTGCCCCCTGAAGCACCGCCTCCGTTTCGCGGCCAAGCACCTCTCCTTCTGGATCCTCGAGCAAGGGGACCTGGACATCGTTTTCCCAGCCAGCCTTCTCCTCCAACTGGTTGCGCAGACCGTTCCGACGAGCCGTCTTCCGCAAGAAGCTTACGGTCTCGTGCTTGGCAATGCTGAAAAGCCACGTGGAAAAACAGCTCCGTTCCTCAAAGGACCTCAGCCGGCGATAGGCTTTCACGAAGACGTCCTGGAGCAAATCTTCGGCGTCGTGGCGGTTGCCGGTCATCCGGTAGATGAACGTGAAGAGGGGCTTCTTGTACGCCTCGTACACCATTCGGAAGGCGTGCACATCTCCTTCTCGCGAGCGGCGGACAATCTCTTGCTCATCGCTGAGGAGCTGCACCGGCACGTACCTGCCAGGGTTCCCTTTGTGGGTTTGGCTCTAAGAGTTGCGCTTGCCTCAGGGACTTTTCCGCGGTTGCCGACATTTAGACAGCATCGGAGGGCTTCTGGTTGCGGGCTGTGGGGGAGGGACTGGCCTGAACCGCGGTTCCGTCCGGTCGCAGCTCCTCGGTACGATAGGAGCGCCTCCGGGCCATTCCGACCTTGTACAACTCGCGAATGCGCAGGAAGGTGCGCTCGTAGCGTCCGCTCTTGAAGTCGGGGAAGCTCCAGGGATAGGGATAGAAGTGTCCCTTCTCGTAGTGCAGAGTCAGGTCCGCGTAAATGCCGTCGCGGAGGTAGATCTTCTGCCCGTTGTACTTTGCCGATGCCAGGACGACCTTGTCATAGTCCAGGTAGCCGGGATCGAGGTTTACCTTGCGTTTCCCTTCCACCGCCAGCTCGGCCTCGATTCGGTTCGTGGTGAGTTTGATGCCCGGAAGTTCGTCGGGCTGAACGAGCCGCGCAAACGACCAAAACCTTCGCGTGATGGGCTCCCCCATTTCGGCGCAGTAGTAGGTGGTCACGTCAAAGGGGAAATCGGGACTGGTCCAGTCGATGGGGCCAAATGCCTCCTCGCAGCAACTTCTGGCCTCCTCCAGCTTTACCGCGTCCGAAAAGAGGACGCCGATGAACAGCTTCACAGGTTTAGCTGGCTGCGGTTCCATTCGGGTTCCCTGGGGCGATAGATCCCGTGTACACGTTCCAGCCGGAGGTTTTCTTCGAGAGCCCGTTCGGCCTCTTCCACCAGCTCCGCCGGAATCCCGAACACCTGCTGTACGAACCGGGGCAGATCCTGTCTGACGCGCCGCGTCTCCTTCCGATCAAACGTAGTGAGGCGGAAGTAATCGTTGTGCAGGTAGAGGAGACCGTCCTGCGTAGCCACACTGAGGCAGATCCCGTGCATCGTCGGCCGATAGAAGCTGTCGAGCCAGTGCTGGAGGAACTCGACGGGCGGCGTGGGCCGGTCCTCAAAGCGGTACCGCCATTTGCTCTCCAATCGGTTGAAAGTGTAGAGGTGGTAGTGCTCATCGGCCGGATCGAAGCGCAGCTCCACTCCAGCGAAGGCGGTGTGGTAGAGTCGCCGCCGGTCCTTATCCAGGACGAGGGGCCGGTGGAGCAGGTAACCCGGGTCCACGAGGACCTTGCGCCCCTCAAGCCTCACCACCAGCGCGCAGTGGCAATTCAGACCACTCCGCATATGGGCCATCACGGGATAACACGTGAACCCGACTCGCTCCAAGATGGTCTGGAGGGTAAAGGTCAGAGAAAAGCAAGTTCCACCGAGCCGGAAGCGGATATGGTCCTCCACGACTTCTTCGGGGGTGCGAATGCGCTGTGGCTCCAGAAACCAACGGTTCAGCTTGAGGATCTTGCTGATGTTCTCGTAGGGGAAGCGCGAAAACGGACGGAGTATGGCCTCCAAGGTCTCCTCGTCGGGGACCGCACGGCGAATTCCCGCCTGGCGCAGGAATTCATCGGCTGCCTCGTAGTGCTTTTCGGGCTCCAAAACCACGGCCTTTCCCGCACGTCAGATCCACGCGATCTCAATTTACGGGTGGGCGCCGAGTTTCGCAATCCCTTCCCGGGCTTTGCCCTGAGGGGGGTAGACCCGGGGCGGGTTCGCCTCAAGTCCTCTCCGCACCGGCTATCGGCTACGCCTACCGGGCCGGCCACCCCGAAGCGCGCTATCCTCCGTGTTCCGCTTAGGGCCCTGCCGGTCCAGCCGCAGCCGTCTGAGCTCCACCCGCTTTACCCCAGTCCGAGGGGCCCCGAGGCAGGGGAGGAAACCGGCGGCCACAGCCTCGGGGGGTCTCTTGCAAATCCACCCCGGGATTGCTACTTTGATTGCGAATTTCGGGCGCTCGTGTCTTGCCGGACAAGCGATGGAACGGGACGCATCGACAGAGCTGTACGCCGAGGTCGCAATTCCGGGGCAGTTGGACCAGTTGTTCACGTATTCCGTGCCCTCGGCACTGACGGAGCGGATCCGGCTGGGGCAGCGCGTCCTGGTGCCCTTCGGACGCCGCCAGGTGACGGGATTGGTGATACGCCTGGTGTCTGCGACGCAACTGCCCCCGGAGAAGCTCAGGCCGATCCTCGACGTCTTGGACCTCCTGCCGAGCCTCACGCCCGACCTGATCGATCTCTGCCTGTGGATGCGCGATTATTACCTCTGCACCCTGGGCGAGGCGATCGCCACTGCGCTGCCCGCAGGTATGCTCCACCGAACCAGGATTATGTGTGAGCCCTTGCGGGCTCCTACCGACGGAGAGTGGGAGGAGCTTCGTCGGGGCGCACCTCTGCAAGCCCAGATTCTGGAAACCCTCCTGGCCGGGCGGGTGCGTTCGGCAACCCTCTTGGCCAAACGATTCGCCGGCCAGAGCGTGTATTCGGCGCTGAGCAGGCTGGCCGACAAGGGATGGGTGCGTGTGAGCGTGGAGCTCGGGGGGCGGAGATCGTCGCCGCGCACGGAGCGCCTCGTCGAGCTTCACCCCCACCTCCGGACGAATGGGACGTTCCGGGAGCTCATTCGAACCATCGAGAAAAGGGCCCCGAAGCAGGCGGAAGTCCTTGCGATCCTGGCGGAGCAGGAAGGGGCCGTCCCTGTGCGTACCCTTCTCTCCTACGCGAAGACAGGCACGGAGACCCTTGTGCGGCTGCAGAAAAAGGGATGGATTCGCTTCCGCAAACAAGCGGTCTTCAGGGACCCCTACGCCGGACTTCCGATCGAGCCGGCGAGCGAGGTCCGTCTGACCGAAGAGCAGGAGAATGCCGTACGGCAGGTGGTCGAGGCGATCGAGAAGGGGGGGTACGCCGCCTTTCTTCTCCACGGTGTGACGGGAAGCGGGAAGACGCAGGTGTACATCGAGGCCCTGAAGAAGGTGCGCGAGAAGGGCAAGGCGGCCATTGTCCTGGTACCTGAGATCGCCTTGACGCCTCAGATGGTGCAACGCTTTCGTGCCCATTTCGGAGACGAGGTAGCCGTCCTTCATAGTCGACTTTCGGAGGGGGAGCGCTTCGACGCCTGGCAGCTTCTGCGGAGCGGGAAGAAGACCATCGCACTGGGTCCCCGGTCCGCCCTCTTTGCCCCCCTGGAAAATCTCGGACTGATCGTAGTAGACGAGGAGCCCGAGATCAGTTACAAGCAGATGGAAAGTGCGCCGCGTTTCCACGCCCGCGACACGGCGATCATGCGCGCCTATATGACCCGCTCCGTGGTGCTCTTGGGCTCGGCTACCCCGTCCGTGGAAAGTTATTACAACGCCAAGACCGGCAAGTACACTCTGCTGGAGCTCACTCGCCGGGTCGATGAGATTCCGATGCCGAAGGTCGAACTGGTGAACATGACCAAAGAGCCTCGGCCGGAAGGGAAAATGCCCGTGTTCTCCCGTTTGCTGAAGCAGAAGATCGAGGAAAAATTGCAGGCGGGCGAGCAGATCATTCTGCTTCAGAACCGGCGGGGCTACGCTCCCCTTCTGGTCTGTAAGGAGTGCGGGTTTGTGGAGACCTGCCGCAACTGCCACATCTCCCTCACCTACCACCTTGCGGGCCATCGCCTACGGTGCCACTACTGCAACTACTCGCAGACGGCTCCTGAGACTTGTCCGAAATGCGGGGGAATAAACCTGGTCTACAAGGGTCGGGGAACCCAAAGGGTCGAACAGGAGATTCAGGCTCTCTTTCCCCACGCGCGCGTGGTGCGCATGGACCTGGACACCACAGTCCGCAAGTGGTCGCACGATCGGATTCTCTCCGCCTTCGGACGCGGCGAGTACGACATCCTGTTGGGAACGCAGATGGTCGCTAAGGGGCTGGATTTCCCCAACGTGACCCTGGTGGGGGTGGTTACGGCCGACTTTGGCCTCTTTTTCCCCGATTTCCGAGCTCCGGAAAGGACCTTTCAGCTCTTGACCCAGGTGGCTGGCCGTGCCGGTCGCAAGGGGAAGCAGGGCGAGGTGATCATCCAAACCTTCTCTCCTTGGCATTTTGCCCTGGTGTGTGCAAGTCGACACGATTACCGTTCCTTCTACGAGCGGGAAATCCACGACCGGTACCCGCTCGGCTATCCCCCTTTCGGCCGCCTCGTAGCGGTACACTTTCGGGGACGCAGCGCAGAAGAGACGAGCAGATTGGCGCGTCATTTTGGTTCCGAGCTCCGGACCCGAGCGCGGAACTTTACGGTGGTAGGACCCAGCCCATCGCCCCTAAGTCGCATCCGGGGCCTGTATCGCTGGCAATTGCTGGCCCGCCAGCTCCGGAGGGTGGATCCCACGGGGGCCGAGATGCGGACGGCGATAAAAGCGGTCTACGACGAGCTCCAGGAAGAGGCTCGCCGAAAACACATCACCATCGTCATCGACGTGGATCCGGTATCCCTGATGTAAGGCGCTTGTGGCCTTGCGCAAAAGCTGAGCAGTGGACGCAGGCAAACGGCCCAGAGGCCCACTCGTAGCGAGTCAGCGGATGGTCCAAAGAAACACACGGCGTCCTGGAAACCAGGTGGCGGGCAGTCGCCTGGCCTGGTGGATCCTGACCGCTCTGGCAGTGGGCTGCGCGCGCCAGGGTTTTCCCCCGGGTGGTCCGGTGGACCGGGTTCCGCCACGCGTGGTGCGCACGTGGCCCGAGGCGGGCTCTACGGGAGTTCCCCTCCAAAGCGAGATCGTCGTGGAGTTCAGTGAGCGCGTGGTGCCCAGTGTGTCCGAGGACGCTGTTTTTCTCTCCCCGCCGCCAGAGGATGGGCTGCGCCTCCGCTGGAAAGGCCGTCTTCTGCGGATCCGCGTACCCGGCGGTCTCCGGCCGGATCGCACCTACGTCCTGACCCTTGGCACGGGTATTCGCGACCTGCGGAACAACCCGATGCGCCAAGCCCACTCCATTGCCTTCAGCACCGGCGCGAAGATCGACAGCGCGCGGCTGGAGGGTGTGGTGTTCCGGCAGGCAAGGCCCGTCCCAGGCGTTCTCGTTTCGGCCTACGATCTTGCCGAGCTCCCGGACCCCGATCCAGGCAGGTCTCGGGCCACCTACCTCACGCAAACGGGTTCGGACGGACAGTTCCGGCTGCTCTACCTGCGGGCTTCCTCCTACCGACTCTTCGCCTGGGAAGACCGCGATGCTGACCGTCTCTGGGACGAGGGAGAGGAGGCGATCGGGGTTCCATGGCGGGATATCGACCTCAGGAGCGACTCCACAGCCGGCCAGCTCTCCTTCTGGCTTGTGCCGCTGGACAGCACCGCCCCGAGGATCGTAGATGCCCGGTCCAGCGATCGGCGCCACCTTACACTCCGGACGAGTGAGAAGATAGACTCTCTGCGCTCCCAACTGCAGGCGGAATTGTCTGTGGACGTTCCGGCTCTCATCTATCGCGATGATCTATTCGGAGACCGACTGCACGTGGCGGCTTTCCAGGATCTGCGGGGCGAGGTTCGGCTTCGTGTGGAGGGGATCAGTGACCGCTTGGGCAACCGGTGCCGTTTGGACTCAGCCGTCGTGAACGTGTCCGACCTGCCAGACACCTCGAGGCCACGCCTGGTGCTGAGCATCCCGGCCGATAGCGCCCGCGGAGTACCTCTGGAAGCTCCCATCGATCTGTGGTTTTCGGAGGCCCTGGACACAGCGGCGGCAAGCCAGGGCGCGGAGCTGATCGGGCCCGGGGATGAGGCCATCCCCTGTGTGCGCGTCTGGGCCACCCCTGCTCATCTGCGACTGGTACCGGAGGGAGTCCTCCAGGGAGGAAGCAGGTTCGTGGTTCGGCTGCAGGGACCGCGGCTGCGGGACGTGTCGGGCAACCCCCTCACCGACTCTCTCCTGGTCCTGCAATTCTGGACTCTCAATCCCGATACGCTCACCGAGATCCTGGGCGTCGTGGAGGATGGGAGGGTTGAGGCAAGGGGATCTGTACACGTCGTTGCCCTGAGGGCGGCGGACGGACAGGCCGTTGCCGAGAGGATCCTTGCGGCTCCAGGGCCTTACCGTCTTGCGGGCCTTTTGCCGGGGCGTTACCTCCTAATGGCCTTTCGGGACGAGGACGGCGATGGAGCCCTCAGCCCCGGGTGGCCGTGGCCTTTCCGACCGGCGGAGAGATTCTTCCTCTACCCGGATACGGTGAGAGCCAGAGCGCGCTGGGCGAACGAGGGCAACGATCTTCGGTTGCCCCCGTAACCGTGCGGCCTTGCGCGAGCCCTGTCCTGACCCTTACGTCAAACGGGAGTCTCATGGCTGGGGAAACGAAGGGAGGCAGGATTGGCTGCCAGTCTATTCCGTTACCGCAACGGTCAGCTTTTCTGTGAAGAGGTTCCCTTGCACCACATTGCGACCGCTGTGGGCACGCCTGCGTACGTCTACAGCCTCGGCGGGGTACAGGCGAACTTCCGCCAGATCCGATCGGCTTTTGCGCCTCCTGAGTCGCTTGTCTGCTACGCGCTGAAGGCCAATGCCAATTGCGATCTTGTGCGGAGGCTTGCAGAGGAGGGCAGTGGGGCCGACATCGTCTCCGGGGGCGAACTGGCGATTGCCTTGTACGCGGGTGTGCCGCCGGAGAGGATCGTCTTTGCGGGCGTCGGCAAGACGGAGCAGGAGATCCGTTTCGCCTTGCAGGCGGGCGTGCTGGCCTTGAACGTGGAGTCGATCCAGGAGCTGGAGCTGATCGAACAAGTCGCGGGAAGCTTGGGTACGCGGGCACCGGTGAGCCTTCGGCTCAACCCAAATGTGGATATTCACGGGCACCCCTACCTTAGCACCGGGCGAAGGTTCGATAAGTTTGGCATCGGCCTGGATCAGATCGACAGTGCGGTCGCGCAGGTGAAGAGGTCCCCTGCTCTCGAATTCGTGGGCTTTCACTGCCATCTGGGGTCTCAGATTGGAAGCCCCGATCCGTACCTAACCGTCCTCGACGTGCTCCTGGATTTGATCCGAAAGCATTCTCCGGATGTGCCGTTGCGCCACCTCGACATCGGGGGTGGAATTGGCGTCAACTACGACGTGTCCCTGGAGGCGGAAGGGGAATGTCTCGCCTTTGATCCGTCGGACCTGGCGTCCGAGGTTCTGGCCCGGACAGCCGGGTTGGCGGAGAAGGTGGTGGTGGAGCCGGGCCGCTCCGTCGTGGCCAATGCCGGGGCCTTGATCTGCCGCGTGCTGTACACCAAGAGGACTGGAGGCCGCCGCTTCGTGATCGTCGACGCGGCGATGAACGACTTCCTGCGTCCCGCCCTATACGGGGCCAGGCACAGAGTGCTTCCCCTCGAAGCGCGAGAAGGCGCCACCGAGGTGTGCGACGTCGTTGGTCCCGTCTGCGAATCGGGCGACTTCCTGGCTCGAGATGTAGAGCTCCCACCCCTCGACCGTGGCGATTACCTGGCTATCATGGGGGTGGGAGCCTACGGCTATGTCCTGGCCAGTAACTACAACGCCAGGCCGCGCCCGCCGGAGGTCATCGTGGAGGGGAGCGAGTACCGTATCTCCCGGCCGCGTGAGGAACAGGTATGGGAGGTTAGTTTGCCACCCGCCTCGTCACGGGGGAGGTGATGGCGATGATCGCGCACGACACCCTGCGCTTCGTCAAAGCCCAGGCCGCGGGAAATGACTTCATCATCTTCGATAATCGCGACGGGAAAATTTCTCCCGGGTGGAAAGGGTTTGTACGCTGGCTTTGCGATCGTCACTACGGCATCGGCGCCGATGGGGTCATTCTCGTCGAATCCTCCGAGAGGGCAGACTTCCGGTACCGGCACCTGAATTCCGACGGAAGTCCGGCAGGAATGTGCGGCAACGGCTCTCGCTGCGTCTTGCGCTTTGCCCACGAGGGACTCGCTTTGCCGGCTGCCCTCCGCTTCGAGATGGACGGGGTGATCTACCGGGGCACGGTAGCGCCGGGTCGGGTGACGGTGGAGTTCCCTTCCCTCCCGCGTGTGGACGTGGCGCCGCTGGTGGCAGAGGCCGGCTTATACCCCCTCGGTTTCTTGGACGTGGGGGTGCCCCACCTGGTGCTGCTCGTCGATGATGTGGATAGAGTGGACGTAGCGGAGTTGGGGCGCCGCCTGCGTCACCATCCGGCTTTCCCCTTCGGGACGAACGTGGATTTCGTTCAGGTTGTGGGTCGGGCGGGCCTTCGCGTTCGTACGTTTGAGCGAGGCGTGGAGGGGGAGACGCTGGCCTGTGGAACGGGGGCCGTAGCCTCCGCAGCGGCCACGAGGTCCGCAGGCCTGGTCGAGGCGGAAGTGGAAGTCCGCTTCCCAGGTGGAACGGTCGAGGTGAGGCTCTGCGAGAACAAGGTTGAGCTCTCGGGGCAAGCGAAGCTCGTATTCCGCGGGGAAATTGCGCTTCCCAGGGCCCCATGGGAAATGGACGATCTCGATCCGGTCCAGGTCTAATGGTTCTCCCTTTCGCACCCGGCTCAGATGAGGCAGACAAGGAGGGAAGGATCCACGGTGGCCAGTCCTGAGAGCGCAGGAACAAATGCGGCCAGATCCGTCGGTATCTGGCTGGAGGGGCGGCGGGTGCGCAGGATCGTGGTGAGCCGCCTGCGGTTTCTCGGGGATGTCGTGCTCACCACACCGCTGCTCAGGATCCTGAAGGCGAAGGATCGGGATGTGCGGATTGGCTACCTGGTGGAAGAACCCTACGCGCCGGTCCTGCTCCATCACCCCCACGTGGACGTGGTGTGGGCTCTCAAGCGAAGGGCTGGTAGCCTGCGGCGGGAAGTTGGGCAAGTCATCCAGCTGCGGCGAGAAGTTCGCGCCTTTCGCCCGGACGTCAGCCTGGATCTGCTGGGTATGCCGCGCTCGGCCCTGCTCCTCTACCTCTGCGGCAGCCCGGCCCGCATCGGAGGGCCCTACCGGGTGAGAAGGCACCTGTACACCCACGTAGTTCAGCACGCAGAACCTCAAATCTCAGCCGTCCATTATCATCTCGAAAACCTCCGCCCTCTGGGGATCCAAGGTCCCTTCGCGGCCGAGGACTTGCGGACGTTCGTCCGGGTGCTGCCTGAGGAGGTGGCCTACGTTAGGCGATCTTTCTCTCTGGACCGTGACCGTCGCCCTCTGATCGGGCTCCACCCCGGGGCGACCTGGCCTGCGAAACGCTGGTTTCCTGAGCGGTTTGGGGCCCTTGCCTCCGCCCTCCACTCGCAGCTCGGAGCCAGGGTGGTCCTCACGACGGGACCGGGCGAAGAGGAGCTGGTGCGACGCGTGGTGGAGGCAGCGAACGGTAGCGCGCAGGCCCTCCCCGTGTTGGGATTGCGCCACCTGGCAGCCCTTCTTTCCCAGCTCGATGCGTACGTGGCCAACGATTGCGGGCCAATGCATCTGGCGGTCGCCGTAGGGACCCCGACGATAGGGCTTTTCGGCCCGAGCGAGCCGCGCATCTGGTTCCCGTACCGGCGGGAGGAGGGACACGTGGCCTTGCATCACCCTTGCCCTGCGCATCCTTGCCACCGCGACGTGTGCGACCACCTCTCGTGCTTTCGAGACTTGCCCGTCCAGGAGGTTTTGGAGGCCGTTGTGTGGGCCGTGGGTCGGAAGACCCTCGCTCAGAAAGCGATCTCGGATCTCACCTCGGGGTAGGGACCGTGCTGCGGTGGGAGCTGTTGACGATCGGCCATTCGAATCGCTCCCCAGAGGAGCTGGTCCGGCTTCTGAAGCAAAACGGCGTAGAGCTGGTAGTCGATGTGCGGCGCTTCCCTTCTTCGCGCCAATACCCGTACTTTCAGCGGGACCAAGTGGCTGCGACCCTCCAGGCCGCGGGCATTGCGTACTGCTGGATGGGGGATCTCCTGGGCGGATTCCGGACGGGGGGCTACGAGGGCTACATGGGGACGGAGGCCTTCAACCGTGGTCTCGAGCTCCTGCTCCAGCGGGCCTCCCAGCGGCGGGCTGCCGTGATGTGCGCCGAGCGTCTTTTCTTTCGCTGCCACAGGCGATTCATTGCTGACGCCTGCGTCCGGTGGGGCTGGCGCGTCCTCCACATTGTGGACGAAGGCAGGGTGAGCGCCCATAGGGGGGCCTTGGCTCCGGGCCAACTGGAACTGGACCTCACGCTGTGAAATGTGGGGAGGTTGCCGTGTCTCAACACTGGCTTGTCGATGGCTACAATCTGCTCCACGCCCTGGCCGATCTGCGCTCCGAAATGGAGCGGGACATGGCGGCAGCCATCAATCGTTTGCTTGCCCTCTTGGATGATTTCGCGCATCTGCAACGGGCGAAAGTGACCGTCGTGTTCGATGGCAGTCCACCCCCCTCCCAAGGCATAGTACGCCCTTCTTCGTTCTTGAACGTGTGCTTTGTGGGATCGGGAATGAAGGCAGATCCCCGCATCCGGACCCTGATCGCCGGGATAGGGGACCGGGCGAATCTGACCGTGGTGAGTGCCGATCGCGAGATCGCCAACTACGCCCGCGTGTGCGGCGCTCGCGTAGAAACGCCCGCCCAGTTCGAGAAGAGGCTCCAGGAACAGGCATCCCCAGCAAACGGAGAGATGCTCCAGAAATTCGAACGGGATCTTTCGGACGAAGAAGTGCGCGAGTGGCTGCGTCTGTTTTCTGAGGCGGAGGACGGGGAGTCGGAACCTTAGCTCTAGCCTCGGTTGAGCGGAGCTTCGGCACGTCGATTGCAAGAGCGAGAGCCGTCAGGCTGCCGGGAGCTCGCGGACCGGAAAAAGCTTCCGGATTCGTAGGAAAAAGAAGCCAATCGGGCGGCGAAGAGGAAAGGGCAAGCTCTCCGGCTCCGCGAAAAAACTGCTTGCATTTTGCGGAGGCGGCCGTTATCTTTGGCGCAAGCTTGGGACAATGAATGCGATTCAGACTCTGCCGCTAAAGGAAGCTCGATGAAGTTCGGTGCGCACAAGGGCCAGAGCGATCGTGCCGGTGTGAGGGCGGCGCGGGCATCGGTGCGCACCGAGTACGTCCTATCCTCGGTCCTCCTATCGCTTAGCAGCATTATTCTCTTGCTTCTGTTGGGCTTGATTTCTGGCCTGCGAATTACCCACTGAGAGACGCAGCGCCAGAGATCAGCCCAAAGAAGACCCACCTAAAACCTCCCCTTTTCTGACTCAGGCAAAGATCTCTGGCGCAGGCGTAGCGCATTCGCAGGCCGCTAAGATGGTTCGCTTCGGGAGCGAATCGCAACCAAGGAGAAGCGGATGCGCAGCGACGTGGTCAAGCGCGGGATCGAGCGCGCTCCTCACCGGAGCCTCCTCCGGGCTACCGGCCTCCGGGATGAGGATTTCGCCAAGCCCTTCGTCGGTGTCGCCAATTCCTACTGCGAGGTGGTTCCGGGGCACATCCACCTGCGGGAGGTTGCCGAGGCCGTCAAGCGGGGAATCCGCGAGGCCGGTGGGGTGCCGTTCGAGTTCAACACGATCGCTGTGGACGACGGCATCGCCATGGGCCATGACGGGATGCACTACTCATTGCCCAGCCGCGAACTGATTGCGGACAGCATCGAGACCATGGTCCAGGCGCACGCCTTCGACGCCCTCGTGTGCATCCCCAACTGCGACAAGGTCGTGCCCGGCATGATCATGGGGGCCTTGCGCGTGGATCTGCCCACGGTGTTCGTGAGCGGGGGCCCCATGCGAACCGGCCGGCTCGCCGATGGCACACCCGTCGACCTCATCTCCGTGTTTGAGGCGGTAGGCCGCACGGCCCGCGGGCACCTCAGCGAAGCCGAGCTTGCGGAAATGGAGAGGAGAGCGTGCCCCGGGTGCGGCTCGTGTGCTGGTCTGTTCACCGCCAACTCGATGAATTGCCTGATGGAGGCCCTCGGAATCGCCCTGCCCGGCAACGGGACCATCCTGGCCGATTCGCCGGAACGCAGGGACCTTGCTCGCAGGGCTGGACGCCGCGTCGTGGAGCTCCTGCGCGAAGGAAGGTCCTTACGCAGCTTCCTGACGCAGGAGGCAATCGACAACGCTTTCGCCCTCGATTTCTCCATGGGAGGTTCCACGAACACGGTTCTCCACCTCCTCGCCATTGCCCGCGAGGCCGGCCTTGGCTACCCATTGCACAGGGTGGACGAAATCTCAAGGAGGACCCCCCACATCTGCAAGATCTCCCCTTCTTCCTCCCATCGCATGGAGGACCTGGCGAGAGTTGGTGGGGTGTCGGTTCTGTTGCGGGAACTGGCCCGCGCCGATGGGCTCCTCCACCCGCACGCCGCGACGGTATCGGGGACGGACTTGTGGGGGGCGGTAAAAGACGCCCCTGCCCCGGATGGCGAAGTCGTGCGGCCGCTTTCCGCACCCTACGCGCCGGACGGGGGGCTGGCCGTGCTTTGGGGAAGCCTGGCTCCGCGGGGCGCGGTGGTTAAGACAGCCGCCGTCGTCCCCGAGATGCTGCGGTTTCGAGGCCGAGCCCGGGTCTTCGACGGCGAAGAAGAGGCCAATCGGGCCATCCTGGCGGGACAGATCCGCCCTGGCGATGTAGTGGTGATCCGTTACGAGGGGCCAAGGGGAGGACCCGGAATGCGCGAGATGTTGGCCCCCACATCCAATCTGGTCGGTATGGGCCTCGGTGAGTCGGTAGCGCTGATCACCGACGGTCGCTTTTCCGGGGGTACGCGTGGGGCCTGTATTGGCCACGTGGCTCCGGAGGCGGCGGCGGGAGGCCCCATTGCCCTGGTAGAGGAAGGCGATCTCATCGAAATCGACATTCCGGCACGGAAGCTCAATCTGTTGGTGGACGAGCGGGAACTGGAGCGCAGGCGCGCCACATGGCGGCCCGTCCGGCGAAAACCCCTCAGGGGATGGCTGGCGCGCTACGCTGCCCTGGTTGCCTCGGCCGACGAAGGAGCGGTGCTAAGGTGCCCGGATCAGGACGGGACAACGGAGGTGTGAAGATGGGCGCTGGGATCGAAGCACGCGTTGGGCCAAGCGAGATTCGCCTCAGGAACCAATCCCTGGAGGCTCAGGCCGTGGAGCCGGCCTATGATCTGAGCGGCGCTGAGATCCTCGTCCGCGCGCTGGCCGAGCAGGGGGTGAAGACCTTGTTCGGGATCCCCGGGGGAGCGGTCCTCGGCCTGGCTGACGCCGTAGGGCGCTACGGCCGCTTCCGCTGGATCCTTACCAAGCACGAACAGGGGGCCACCCACGCCGCGGACGGTTACGCCCGCTACAGCGGCCGGGTGGGCGTGGTGCTGGTGACCAGCGGGCCCGGCTCCACCAATACGGTCACCGGAATTGCCACGGCCTACATGGATTCCAGCCCCATCGTGGTCCTGACG
The DNA here is from genome assembly GCA_034506315.1 of candidate division KSB1 bacterium. GTDB lineage: Bacteria > Zhuqueibacterota > Zhuqueibacteria > Oleimicrobiales > Geothermoviventaceae > Zestofontihabitans. The sequence goes on from JAPDPT010000003.1 coordinate 95,943, forward strand.
GGCCAGGTGCCCCTTCCTATGGTCGGCAACGACGCCTTTCAGGAAGTGGACACCATCGGGGTCACCCGACCCATCACCAAGCACAGCTTCCTGTTACGCAGCCCGAACGACATCGCGGACACCGTACGAAAGGCTTTCTACATTGCTGGCTCCGGCCGGCCCGGTCCCGTGGTCATCGATATGCCCAAGGACGTGCTGGCTGCCCACGGAGACTACATTCCGTCCGCCGAGATCGTCGTTCGGGGCTACAAGCCCAAGATCTTCGGGCACGCCCATCAGATCTCGCGTGCCGCGGAGCGGATCAACCGCGCGCGTCGTCCCGTCCTGTACATCGGCGGTGGCGTGGTAGCCTCTGGCGCCAGCGACCTGGTCCGGCGTCTGGCCATCGAAAACCGGATCCCGGTGACCAGCACCCTGATGGGACTGGGCGCCTTCCCATCCGATCACCCGCTCTGGCTGGGGATGCTGGGCATGCACGGCACCTGGACGGCGAACATGGCCGTCCAAACGGCGGACCTGATCATCGCCATCGGGGCCCGCTTCGATGATCGGGTGACGGGCAGGGTAGCCGACTTCGCTCCGCAGGCTGACATCATCCACATCGATATCGATTCGAGCGTGATCGGCCGCAATGTTCAGGTGGATATCCCCATCGTGGGCGACGCCAGGCATGTCCTGATCGACCTCGTGCCCCTGGTCAAGGGCCCCGACACCAAGGAGTGGTTGGAGCAGATCGAGCGCTGGCGTCAGGATCACCCCCTGCGCTACGATCGCGAGAGCCAGGCCGTCAAGCCGCAGTACGTCATCGAGAAGCTGGCGGAGGTGACGGACGGGGAGGCGGTGATCGTGACCGACGTGGGCCAGCATCAGATGTGGACAGCCCAATTCTACCGTTTCAAGCACCCGCGCACGATCATCACTTCCGGAGGGCTGGGCACGATGGGCTTCGGGTTGCCCGCCGCGATGGGGGTGGCGATCGCCCAGGAAGACGGGGCTCCGCGTCGCCCGGTCGTGGCGATCGTCGGAGACGGCGGCTTTCAGATGACCATGGAGGAACTGATCACGGCTGTCGCCTATCGCGTGCCGGTGAAGGTTTTCGTGATCAACAACGGGTACCTTGGGATGGTGCGGCAGTGGCAGGAGCTGTTTTTCGGGCGACGTTACGTAGCCAGCGACCTCCGCCAGGCCAATCCCGATCTAGCCCGGGTGGCCGAGAGCATGGGGGCGATGGGGTTGCGTGTGGAACGCCGGGAGGAGGTCCAGCCGGCCATCGAGAAGGCCTTGTCCTGCGACAGTGGGCCTGTGGTCATCGACTTCCGCGTGGACGGCCAGGAGAACGTCTTCCCGATGGTTCCGGCCGGCGCCGCCCTGCACGAGATGATCGAGGCCAGACCATCAGACAAGTGAGGGAGGGTAGCCGATGGGTGAGATGAAGGAACACACCATCTCCGTGCTGGTGGAGCAAACCTTCGATGCGCTGCCGCGGATCGCGGGCCTGTTCAGCGGCCGCGGCTATCAAATCGACAGCATCAGCGTAGGCGAGGCGGAAGAGCCAGGAATGGCGCGGATGACCATCGTGACGCGTGGCGACGATGGGGTGATCGAACAGATCACCAAGCAGCTGAACAAGATCGTCAACGTGGTGAAAGTCACCGACCTGACGTACGAGCCCTTCGTCGAGAGAGAACTCGCTCTGGTGAAGGTGACGGCCACCCAGAGCACCCGCAGCGAGATCATGCAGATCGTGAACATCTTCCGCGCCAAGATCGTGGACATCAGTCCGAAGACCCTCACGGTTGAGTGCACAGGAAGTCGCGCCAAGGTCCAGGCGATCATCGGCATGTTGCGGCCGTTTGGGATCCGTGAGATCTCGCGCACAGGCAGTGTGGCCCTGAAGAGGGAGTTCCGCGGCGAAACCTGAGGTTTTCCCTGCTTATCGCAGCGGCTGGCGCACCGGAGGATGGACGAAGAGGAGGAGCCATGCGCATCTGGTACGATCAAGACGCAGATCTGACGGCGCTCGAGGGGAAGACAGTGGTGATCCTCGGTTTTGGAAGCCAGGGGCATGCGCATGCCCTGAACCTGCGGGATAGCGGGGTTCACGTGCTCGTTGGACTGCGGCCCGACGGCGCCTCATGGCAGAAGGCAAAGAACGCAGGGCTACCGGTGCTCCCGATCCCGGAGGCGGTGGCCGCGGCGGACGTTACGATGGTCCTTCTCCCTGACCAGCACCAGCCTGCCGTCTACGAGAAACAGATCGCCCCGTATCTGCGACCCGGTTCGGCCCTGGCGTTCGCGCACGGATTCAACGTCCATTTCGGGCAGATTAAGCCCCCCGCCTCGGTCGACGTCTTCATGGTAGCCCCGAAGAGCCCTGGCCATCTGGTGCGCAAACTCTACACGGAGGGAAGAGGGACCCCCTGCCTGCTGGCGGTCCATCAGGATGCCACCGGCGCGGCCCAGCAGATCGCCCTGGCCTACGCCAAGGCCCTGGGAGGGACCCGAGCTGGGGTGATCGAGACCACCTTTGCGGAGGAGACGGAAACCGACCTTTTCGGCGAACAGGCGGTTCTGTGCGGCGGGGTTTCGGAGCTGGTGAGGGCGGGATTCGAAACGCTGGTGGAGGCGGGTTATCAACCCGAGATCGCCTATTTCGAATGCCTGCACGAGCTGAAGCTCATCGTCGATCTGATGTACGAAGGGGGGATGGGCAGGATGTGGTACTCCGTGAGCGACACAGCCGAGTACGGCGGGATGACGCGCGGGCCCCGGGTGATCGATCAGCACGTGCGGGAGACCATGCGTTCGCTCCTGGCAGCCGTGCGCGACGGAAGCTTCGCCCGCGAGTGGGTGGCGGAGAACAAGGCAGGGCTCCCGAACCTGACGCGGCTACGACAGCAGTGGCGAGACACGGAGCTGGAGAAGGTAGGAGCTCGGCTGCGAGCCATGATGCCCTGGGTAAAGCAGACGGAAGAGCCCAGCTGAACGGCTGGAACGGACGGAGCAAGCACAAAAGCGGGAGGTGCCTGGCGATGAAACGTCGAGTCTACGTCTTCGATACGACCCTGCGCGACGGGGAGCAAGCCCCTGGCTTCTCGATGCGGGTCAGCGAAAAGGTGCGCGTGGCCGCCCAGTTGGAGGCCCTCGGGGTGGACGTCATCGAAGCCGGCTTCCCCATCGCCTCCAGCGGCGAGCAGGAGGCGGTGCGCCGCATCGCCCAGCAGTGCCAGAACGTCACGGTGGCTGGGCTGTGCCGAGCCAAGAAGCAGGACATCGATGCCGCCTGGGATGCCCTGAAGTACGCCCGCAGACCGCGCTTCCACATCTTCCTGGCCACCTCGGACATCCACCTCGAATACAAGCTACGGATGACCCGGGAGGAGGCCATCCGGGCGGCGGTCAGTGCGGTCGAATACGCCAAGCGCTTTGGGGCAGAGGTGGAGTTCTCGCCCGAAGACGCCACGCGCAGCGAGGAAGGGTACCTGATTCGGGTGCTCGAGGCTGTCATCGACGCAGGGGCCGACGTCATTAACATTGCCGACACCGTGGGATACGCCATCCCCAGCGAATTCGCCCGTCTCATTCGCTTGCTCCGCTCTGAGGTGCGCAACGCCCCGAAGGTGCGCTTCAGCGTCCACTGCCACAACGATCTCGGCCTGGCGGTGGCCAATACCCTGGCTGGGATTGAGGCAGGCGCGGACCAGGTCGAGTGCACGATCAACGGCATCGGGGAGAGGGCGGGCAATGCCGCCCTGGAAGAGGTCGTGATGGCCCTCAAGGTGCGGGAATCCGTGTTCTCGGTGGAGACGGGCATCCGGACCGAGCTCATCTATCCCACCAGCAGGCTCGTTCAGGAGATCACGGGCGTCCACGTGCAGCCCAACAAGGCGGTGGTCGGGGCCAACGCTTTCGCGCACGAGGCGGGGATCCATCAGCACGGGGTCCTTTCCCATGCCTCCACTTACGAGATCATGACCCCTGAGTCCATCGGCCTCACCTCCAATCGGATTGTCCTCGGCAAGCACTCCGGCCGTCACGCCGTGCAGAAGGCCCTGCACGACATGGGTATCCGAGTTGATCGGGAAGGTCTGGATTGGGTGTATGAGCGGATGGTGGCCCTTGCGGACGAAAAGAAGCACGTAACCCAGAGGGACCTGCTGCGCATCGTGGACGAATTGAAGCAGGTCAAAGCGCAAGCGGTCCTTCTCCACCCTGTAAACCAGACAGCGGAAGCTGGGAGCTGACAGACCCGTTGCGCTACGGCGAGGAAATGCCATGGGAATGACCCTCACGGAGAAAATCCTGGCTCGGGGAGCCGGCAAAGCCAGGGTCGAGCCCGGCGACAAGGTTTGGGTCGGTGTCGATGTGCTGATGACCCACGACGTGTGCGGGCCGCCTACCTACGCCATCTTTCAGCGGGAGTTCGGAAGCCAGGCCCGGTTCTGGGATCCGGACCGGGTGGTGGTGATCCCCGATCACTACATCTTTACCGAGGATCCGCACGCCCGTCGAAACCTGGAGGAGCTGCGCCGCATGGCCCACGAGCAGGGACTGCGGTACTTCTACGATGCCTTCTCTGCGCGGTACTCCGGTGTCTGCCACGTCACCCTCGCCGAGAAGGGCCACGTGCGGCCTGGGTCCATCATCATCGGCACAGATTCCCATACCTGCACCGCTGGAGCCTTCGGCGCCTTTGCGACGGGTGTCGGCAACACCGACGCGGCGTTCGTCCTGGGCACGGGCAAGCTCTGGTTGAGGGTGCCGGAAACGTTGCGGGTAGTCCTGCACGGGCAACTGGCCCCAGGGGTAATGGCCAAGGATGTGATCCTGCGGCTCATCGGAGATCTTGGCGTGGACGGTGCCAACTACTGCGCTCTGGAATTCCAGGGAGAGGGCGTCGGCACCCTTTCCGTCGACGAACGGATGACCCTCTGCAATATGGCCGTGGAGGCGGGGGCCAAGAATGGCCTGATCCCGGTGGACGATGAGACGCGCCGGTATCTGCAGGCCCACGGGGTGGACGGTGGCGAGGCGGAGGAAGGAGACCCAACTGCGGAGTACGCACAGACCCTCGAGTACCGTCTCGATGTCCTTCCCCCGCAGGTGGCAAGGCCCCATTCGCCGGCCAATTCCATCCCGGTAACGGAGTGCGAGGGGGAGCCGCTCACCACAGCCTACCTCGGCTCCTGCACGGGAGGGAAGGTAGAGGATTTCCTGGCCGCAGCGATCGTCTTGAAGGGGCGGCGCGTGAAGTTGGACACCTACGCCGTGCCCGCCACGGTGGCTGTGCAGAGGGCCCTCAACCAAATCCGCCTGGGCGACAAGTCGTTGCGGGAGATCTTCCTGGAGGCCGGGGTGAAGCTGGGCGAACCCTCGTGCGCGGCTTGCCTGGGTGGGCCCGTCGACACCTTCGGGAGGCTGCGCGGGGACGAGGTGGCCATCTCCGCCACCAACCGAAACTTCCCCGGCAGGATGGGGTCGAGCAAGGCCCAAATCTACCTGGCTTCTCCGGCCACAGTGGCCGCCTCGGCGGTCGAAGGACGGATCACGGACCCGCGGCGCCTGGTGGACGAAGAGACGTGGAGGCGACGGGCGGAAATCGTGGCTCGCCAGGAGGCAGTTGTCGTGTCGTCCGATGCGCCGGCGGCGTGACGCCGCGATCGCCCCCCGCGTAACCCTGTTGTAAGAAGACACCAACGGCTGAGGATCCAATGGAAGAGCAGCGCTTGTTGGAGGGTCTCGTCTTTGTGGTGGGGGACAATGTAGACACCGATCAGATCATCCCGGCCCAGTACCTGGTGTACAGTCTGACGGATCCCGAGGAGAGCAAGAACTACGGACGCTACGCGCTGAGTGGGCTCCCATCGGAGTGGGGGCGGTTTGTGGAGGAAGGGCAATGGCAGAGCCGCTACTCCATTGTGGTAGCGGGGCGCAATTTCGGATGCGGGTCCTCGCGGGAACACGCGCCTGCCGCCCTCCAGATCGCGGGGGTCAAAGCCGTGGTGGCTCAGAGCTATGCACGAATCTTCTTCCGGAATGCGGTGGACGGCGGGTTTCTCCTGCCGCTGGAGACCGATGCGCCTCTCCACCAGGTGTTGCGAACCGGGGAGAAGGTGCAGATTGATCTCTCTTCAGGGCTCCTGAGACGGGTAGAGGATGGCTCTGTGTACCACCTGAAACCGATCGGAGACGTAGAGGCCATTGTCCGGGCGGGGGGACTGTTTGGCTACGCGCGGCAGCTGGGGATGATTCGATCAAACGCGCAGGTGCGAACATGATGGGAAAAACAGACCCACACGGTTCGGAGGTACGGAGGGTACTGCTTCTGCCGGGGGATGGGATCGGCCCCGAGGTGGTTGGAGCGGCGCAGAAGGTCTTGCAGGCGGCTGTAGACTGCACCGACCGGGCTCTTGAGTTTGAAGAGGGGCTCATTGGCGGTGTGGCGCTGGAACGGACAGGGGATCCTCTGCCTGCGGAGACCCGCGCGGCGCTGGAGCGCGTCGACGCCGTCCTCCTCGGTGCCGTGGGATCGCCCCGCTGGGACAACGCGCCGACCGACCGGCGTCCGGAGACGGGACTTCTGGAGCTTCGCGCCACCTTAGGAACCTTCGCCAATCTGCGGCCGGTGCGTACCTATCGGCCGCTCCTCGTCGCCTCAAGCCTGAAACCCCAGGTGGTCGATGGCGTTGATATTGTGGTCGTGCGCGAGCTGACCTCGGATCTCTATTTCGGGAAGCCCAAGGAACGCCGGGGTGAGCCGCCCGATCGGAGCGCGGTAGACACGATGTACTACCATGAGTCCGAGGTGCGGCGCATCGCCGAGGTGGCGTTCCGGCTGGCCAGGGAGAGGCGGAAGCACGTCACATCGGTCGACAAGGCCAACGTGCTTTGCGCCTCCCAGCTGTGGCGCGAGGTGGTCACCGAGGTCGCGCGCGAATTTCCGGACGTGACGCTGCGCCACATGCTGGTGGACACCGCGGCGATGCAGCTTGTGCGCGACCCCCGCCAGTTCGATGTCCTGCTGACCGCCAACATGTTCGGGGATATCTTGAGCGACGAGGCGGCGATCCTCACCGGTTCCATCGGCATGCTCCCCTCCGCTTCCCTGGGTGGCAAGGTAGGTCTCTACGAGCCCGTCCACGGCTCCGCCCCGGATCTTGCTGGCAAGGACCAGGCGAACCCCCTTGGGACCATCCTCAGCGCCGCCATGATGTGCCGCCTCTCGTTGGGCTGGCCCGACATTGCAGAGGCCATCGAACTGGCCGTGGCCGACGTCCTGAACGCGGGTTACCATACGCCCGACCTGCCCGGTTCCCCCGCCTTCCTGGTCGGAACCCGCGAAATCACCGACATCCTCATCGACTATCTGGAGCGACGGCTGTTCGAGAACCCAACGAAGAGGAGGTCGAACCGTGTACCCGGAAAACGGCAAGATCTGGTACAACGGGAAGCTGGTTGACTGGAACGAGGGGCGCATTCACCTTGCCTCGCACGTGATCCACTACGGAACGGGTGTCTTCGAGGGAATCCGTGTCTACAAGACCGATAGCGGCCCCCAGGTCTTCCGCCTCCGCGAGCACATCCGCCGCTTCTTTTTCTCCGCCCACGCCTACCAGATGGCCATCCCCTACTCGGAAGAGGAGGTCATCCAGGCATGCCTGGAAACCGTGCGGGCCAACGGCTTCGAGGAATGCTACATCCGGCCTATTGCCTTCCGAGGGTACGGTCCTCTGGGCGTCCACCCCGGACGTTGCCCCGTGGAAGTGGCGGTCCTCACCTGGAAATGGGGCGCCTACCTCGGCGAGGAGGCCCTCACCAAGGGAGTGCGGGTCACAATCACCGGCTGGCGGAAGTTCCATGGCAGCATGATGCCGACCACCGCCAAAGCCTGTGGTCAGTATCTCAACTCCGTGCTCGGCGTTCAGGAGGCGCGCCAGAACGGCTACGACGAGGCGATCTTTCTGGACGTCAACGGCTACCTGGCTGAGGGCTCCGGCGAAAATCTGTTCCTCGTGCTCGGGGATCAGATCCTCACCAACGGGAGCGAGTCGAGCATCCTCTTGGGGATTACGCGCGACGCGGTGATCCAGATGGCCCGCGCTTTGGGCTATCAGGTGCAAACGCGCCTTCTGGTGCGCGGAGACCTTTACGCCGCCGACGAGGCCTTCTTCACGGGCACAGCCGCCGAGATCACACCCATCCGGGAGGTGGATGGACGGGTCATCGGAACGGGGGAAGCCGGCCCCGTGACCCGCAAACTGCAGAGTTTGTTTTTCGAGATCGTCCGGGGCAAACGTCCGGAATACCGACATTGGTTGACCCCGGTCTACGGATGAAGCACAACGCCATGGGTTAGAGAGTCGGAGGTAGGGATGCTGCTCGAGGGTAAGAAGCTGGCCATCTTGGGCGCCGGTCAGATGGGACAGGCGCTGATCGGGGGATTGGTACGGGCGAACGTGGTGAGCCCGGAGTCTATCCTGGCTACCGATGTGCGGCCGGAGGTGCTCCGACACGTGCACACAACCTGGGGCGTGACAGTGGGTACAGACAACCCCAACGCGGTGCGTCAGAGCGACGTGGTGGTCCTGTGCGTCAAGCCCCAGACAAGTGGCCGTGTGCTGGCCGAAATCGCGCCGGAGATCCGTCGGGACCATCTGGTAATCAGCATCATGGCTGGCATCCCTACCCGGCTCATTGCCGATCGTTTGGGTAAACCCGTGGCCGTAGTTCGGGCGATGCCGAATATCGCGGCCTTGGTAGGGGAGGCTGTGACGGCCGTGGCGCCAGGTCGCCATGCCACGGGGGAACATCTCCGCATGGCCGAGACCATCTTTGGCGCGGTGGGACGCGTGGAAGTGGTCGAAGAAAATCTGATGGACGCCGTGACGGGATTAAGCGGGAGTGGCCCGGCGTTCGTCTACACGATTATCGAAGCCCTCACAGAGGGTGGCGTCATGATGGGCCTCTCGCGCGAGGTGGCCGCAAGGCTCAGCGCGCAGACCGTGCTCGGGGCGGCCAAAATGGTGCGCGAGACAGGACTGCACCCGGCGATCCTCCGGGACCAGGTAACAACCCCGGCCGGCACGGCGATCCATGGCATCTATTCCCTCGAGTCCGACGGTCTTCGTCCAATGCTGATCAATGCCGTCCGCAGCGCGACCAAACGCTCCAGCGAACTGAGTCAGTTCCTGATCCAAAGCGCCGACAACGAGGTCTCGGAAAAGGCGGCGTGAGGTCGCTGGGGGATCGGCTGGGCGCAGCCCCGGGGATTGAGGAGGCGCCCAGCCTCCGCGTGCCCGGGGGACGGCACCGGTCGCAGTGAGGAGGGATCCGTGAGGCGGAGGTGGCTCGTGTCAGAGGGGGACTTCTGCCTTTCCCAGCCCAGGGCGGGGGTTGCGTTTACCCGACAGAATCGTTAATTTGCTTTCGCCACTTGCCGAGAACGCACAGGGCCCTGCGAAGGAAAGAGGTGTGCCCCGGGAGGCGGTAGCCGGCCTCCAGCTCCCGATGCGTCGGTCTCTTCGAAACAGGGGAGGGGACGAGATGGATCTGAAGGCCATCCAGGAGGCACTTCAGGAAGCCCAACTCGACGGCTGGCTCTTCTACGACTTCCACAACCGCGATGCGATAGCCCACAGAATCCTGGAGATCGACACCCATCGCTTCACCTCACGGCGATGGTTTTATTTTATCCCCGCGAAGGGAGAGCCTCACAAGATCGTCCACACCATCGAACCCTGGCGCTTGGACCACCTGCCGGGAATCAAACACACCTACCTCAGCTGGAAAGAACTTCACGATGCCTTGAGGGGCGTCTTGGCCGGCGCCCGCCGAGTGGCCATGCAGTACTCGCCGATGAACCACATCCCCTACGTCTCTGTGGTGGATGGTGGCACCATCGATCTGGTCCGCGCCTTTGGGATCGAAGTAGTGTCCAGTGCGGATCTGGTAGGCCGGTTCGAAGCTCGCCTGGACCGGAGGGCGTACGAGAGCCATCTTCAGGCTTCGGAAGCCCTTCACAAGGTTCGGGCTCGCACCTTTGAGGAGGTCTCTTCTCGTCTGCAGGCGGGACACTGCCCGACCGAATACGAGATTCAGCAGTACATGTGCGAGCAGATGCGCAAGGAGGGCCTGGTGTGGAACGATGGCCCCATCGTGGCGGTCAACGCCCACGCGGCCGACCCCCATTTTGAGCCCACTGAGGCGAACTGTCTGCCGATCCGAACCGGCGACCTTCTGCTCGTCGATCTCTGGGCTAAGATCGATGCCCCGGGCAGTATCTACGCAGACATCACTTGGATGGGCTATATCGGAGACGAGGTTCCGGAAAGACTATCCTATCTCTTCGCCATTGTCCGGCAGGCACGGGAGACGGCAGTGATGTTTCTGGAGGACCGCCTCCGACAGGGGGATCCGGTACACGGGTGGGAAGTGGACGAGGCCTGCCGCAAGGTGATTGCCGACGCGGGGTACGGCGCCTACTTCATCCACCGGACAGGCCACAGCATCGGCACCGAAGTACACGGCAACGGAGTCAATATCGACAATCTGGAGACCAAGGACGAGCGGCTGATCCTGCCCGGGTGCTGCTTCTCCATCGAGCCGGGAATCTACTTGCCGGAGGAGGGGATCGGCATTCGCTCAGAGATCAACGTGTTCGTCCACGAGGGAGGGAAGGTGGAGGTAACGGGTCCGCAGCAAGGCCAGATCGTGGCGATACCGGGGTAGCGGTGCCTCTGGCCAGGGCGCAATGAACGACGGAACGGGAGGATGGTCGGATGAGCTGGTATCTCTACGTGATCCTTCTGTACCTGGTGGTTCTTACGGGGCTCAATTTCTACCGCGCGCGCCGCGTCCGGACCCAGGACGACATGATGGTGGCCGGCCGTTCCCTGAGCGTTCAGGTGATGGTGTTTACGCTCATTTGCACCTGGATTGGCTCCGGGACCTTCATCGCGGGCGCCGAGTACGCCGCCAAGGCCGGGTGGAGCAGCCTGTGGCTCCCGGCAGGGGCATGGGTTGGGATTATCCTGATCTACTTCTTGGCCGCTAAGATTCGTACGTTCGGCCAGTACACGATTGGCGACATTCTTGAGGTACGCTATGGCCCGGCGGCCCGCGTCTTTGGCGCCATCGCCCTGATCATCAGCTTCACGGCCATTGTGTCCTACCAGTTCCGGGCGGGCGGCTACATCCTGAACGTGGCCACCGACGGTCAGGTGTCTGTGGAAATGGGCCAGATGCTGGCGGCGATTTTCGTCATTCTGTTCACCGCCCTGGCCGGCATGGTAGCCGTGGCTTACACCGACCTGCCGAACGGGATCATCATTCTCTTGGCCTGCCTTGTCTCTCTTCCGTTTGTGTACTATGCCGCCGGAGGGATGGGCCAGGTGCGGGCTGCTCTCCCCCCAGATCATTTCGCGGTGGTGAATGCCACGTTCGGGCGTCACCCGGCGTTGAAGGCCGGGGGTTACTTCTTCTCCACGCTTCTGCTCCTGATGGGTGTGCAGAGCATGTACCAGAAGTTTTACAGCGCCCGCACGCCGAGGGACGCCCGACAGGCCGTAGCCCTCTGGGTCGTCGGTACCATTTTCGTAGAAGTGGTGGTGGTAGCGATTGCCGTCTTCGCCGCGGCCCGTTTCTGGCCGCAAATCCAGCAGTGGCTGAACGGCGGCGCTGGTATGGATCCCGCCTCGATTGTCCTGCAGGCCGCGCGCCATATGGTCCCGCCCTGGGTGGGTATTCTTCTTCTGGGAGCCGCTACGGCGGTTGTCATCTCGACGGGTATGAACTACCTCCTGTCGCCGACGACGAACATCATGAGGGACATCTATCAGCGGTTCATTGATCCGGACGCAAGCCAGAAGACCATGGTGGGACTGCAAAAGACGTTCATCGTGATCCTCGGCGTCGTGGCCTACCTGCTTGCCACCCGCCTTGTGTCCGTATTGGAGATGAGCTACTTCGCTTACACCGTCTACGGAGTCGCCATCACGCCGGCCCTCATTGCCGCCCTGGCATGGAAGAGGGCAACCCGGGTGGGTGGACTCGCCTCCATCATTGGCGGCACGGCAGTGGCGGTGGTCCTCAAAGTGCTGACCTACGTTCTTCCTCCGGAGAAGGTCCCCGAAGGTGACCCCTGGGGGATCCCTCTGATCTACCCTGCGTTGTTGGTTTCGGTGCTGGCCCTGGTGATTGGGAGCTACCTGAGCCCGCCGCCGCGCGAGGAGGAATTGCGACCGTTCTTCGGACACGGTCAGGAAAGGTGATACTCGGTGAAGGGCATCCCCAATCGTCAGAAGAAGAACGTCGTCCCAAGGCCGGATTACACCCGCTCCAAGCAGGAGCTGTGGCGCCGGGAAGCGATCCAGAGGACTCGCCAGGAGCGCTCCCGCGCCGCTCGGCGCAGAACAGGCAGATCCACAGGAGTGAAGGATGGAACGTCTGCAGATTGATCCCGAACACCCCAAGGGCCGCCACTTGCGGCGGGCCGTAGAGGTCTTGCGCAAGGGGGGTGTGATCATTTACCCCACCGACACGATTTACGGAATCGGCTGCGATATCTTCAACAAGGAGGCCGTCGACAGGGTCTACCAGATCAAGGGCAAGAGCTGGAAGAGCCCGCTCAGTTTCATCTGCCCGGACCTGAAGGAGATCAGCCGATATGCCTACGTGTCCAATACCGCCTACCGGATCATGAAGAAGGCCCTGCCGGGCCCCTACACCTTCGTGCTTCCGGCCACCCCCCTGGTCCCGAAGCTTCTCCTCAGCAAGCGCAAGACGGTCGGAATCCGCGTGCCCGACCACCCGATCTGTCGTGCCATTCTGGAGGAATTTGGGTCTCCAATTGTCAGCACGTCGGTAACAGGGCCCGATGGTGAGCCCCTCAATTTACCCGACCAGATTGAAGCCCAGTACCGCGGGCTTGTGGACCTCCTCCTGGATGTAGGGCCTCTGGGCCTTGTGCCGTCAACCGTTATTGATCTGTCCGGCGACACGCCGCGGGTGATGCGCGAGGGGAAAGGGGACCTCTCCATCCTGGAGTAGCGGGTTCCGTCTTAGGACCGACAGCGAAAGCCTACTTATGCCTCCGGAAACGATCTCTCCCGAGAACAGAGGAAGGGTGATGCGTGCGTCGATGCGCTGGTTGGCGGCGCTGGGTTTGCTGGTCGGAGCGGTCAGCCTGGGTTTCACCTGTCGTGCCCCCAGGCCCACGCTGCCGGTCGAAGTCCAGACAATCGTGGATCAGGTCAAGGCGAGGCACTGTCCGGATAAGCGTCTGGAGTTGTTTGAGGTTACCGGGTGGGAAAGTAAAGGTCAGCTCGTGCTGGTGGGCGAGACGACCTCGCCTGTGGCCCACGCGGAGCTCGTCGAAAGGCTCCGCGCGGCTTTTCCGCGGAAGCGGCTTGTGGACCGTGTGCGGGTGCTCCCGGACTCGACCGTAGGCGGCTCCGGATGGGCCATTGTCAACGTCAGTGTCGCCAACCTCAGGCGCGAGCCTCTCCACTCTGCAGAGCTCACCAACCAGGCCCTTCTGGGGAGCGTGCTTCGTCTTTACAAGAAGCACCGTGACTGGTATTTTGCTCGCCTGGAGGACGGCTACCTCGGGTGGACCGACGACGGAGGCCTCTGGATCGTCGATAGCCTGAGCGCTGCGGACTGGCTTGCCGCTCCGCGCTTGATCGTCTTGGCTCTCGAAACGACGGTCTACTCCCTGCCGGCGCGGGAGGCGCAACCCGTATCTGACGCGGTCGCGGGGAACATCCTGCGGCATCTCCGTACCCAGAGCGGCTGGTACGAGGTGGCGTTTCCCGACGGTCGGCGCGGTTGGATCCACTCGGACGACGCCAAACCCCTCGAGGATTTTCTCAAGCACGCCAGCCCGAACCCGGAGGCGATCGTACGAACGGCGATGCGCCTTCTGGGCAGGCCCTACCTCTGGGGTGGAACTTCACCTAAGGGCCTGGATTGTTCAGGTTTCGCCTGCACGGTGTTCCGGTTGAACGGCGTGTTGTTGCCCCGCGATGCCAATATGCAAGCCATGGTGGGAGAAGAGGTCCCCCTCGATTCGTCCTTGAGCTCGGCCCAGCCGGGGGATCTCCTCTTCTTCGGGCCGAACCCGGGCCGGATCACCCATGTAGGGATCTATCTCGGCGCGGGACAATTCATTCATTCGGATAGCCACGTCCGGGTCCAAAGCCTGAGGCCCGGCGAGCCCGGTTTCAGTGCGTACCGATATCAGAACCTGCGAAGGGCCAAGCGCGTCCTCTCACGCCTTGTCCGGGATCCGGTCACCGGCTGGTATCGTGTGAAGGATTGAGGAAGGTCCGATGGAAGCCATTCGGCACATATCGCGAGCGGACCTGCACCGGATCAATGCCCTCCTTTCCCGCGCCTTTTCACAGGGGAGGGTTGAGGACGGCTACCGGTTCACGGAGGTGCCGGAGTGCCGCCTGGAGTTCCTTGAGATGTATCTCGACGACTTTCCCGAGGGAAGTTACCTTCTGGAGATCGACGGTCAGATTTACGCTTTCGGGTTCGCCCATCTCTGGGGCCGGGTTGGTTGGGTGGGACCGGTGGCGGTGGCGCCCGAGGTGCAAGGACGAGGGCACGGCCGGGAGATCATGGACCGGTGTGTAACGGCGCTTCGGAAGGCAGGCGCCTGCACCATCGGACTGGAGACCATGCCGCGCAGCTACCGCAATCTGGGCTTTTACGGAAAACTCGGATTCATCCCCGGAGAACTCACCGTTTGCTTGGCCACCGAAGTGTTTCCCAAAGCTCTGTCCCCCACGGAAGAGTCGAGGCCAGAGGTCCAGTTTTTCAGTCTCGTACCCGATGGAGAGCGCGAGGCTTTTCTCGACAGGGCGACAAGGATTGCGCGATCCGCGTGTGCGGACCTGGACTATCGTTCGCTGATCCTTCGCACGGCCCATTACAACTTTGGAGATACCGTGATCCTTAGCCGAGGGGAGCACGAAGCCCTCGCCATTGGCCACACGGAGCCCTATGCCGTGGGTGAGGAGAGACACGTGCTTCGGATTGTGGCGTGCGCGATTCCGCCGCCCGCAGATAGCCGGTTCGTGGATTCCGTGCTCGCAGCCCTGCGCGATTGGGCCCGGCGGGAATTCCTCGGCCACCTGAGTCTGTGGGTGCCCACCCGCCAGCTGTCGGCCTTCCGCTATCTCCTGGGCGCCGGCTTTCGCGTCGTCCACAGCGATTTACGCATGACCCTCGAGGGCTACTCCCTGTCCCTCGTGCCGGGGGCCTGGCTCCTCGACAAATGGGAATGAGAGCGGCAGTGGAATCCTGGCGGGTCATCAGCGCCAGTCGCCGTGTTGATCTCGTCGCGGGATATCCGGAGGAATTGGCCGAGATCCTTGCGGCGAGGTGTCCTCCGGAAAGCACGCACACCATCGTCATCTGGACCAAGGATCCCCGAAATCTTCTTGAGCACCGGGTACTCCGAGCTGCCCTTGCCCGCTACGCCCAGCTGTTTGTGCACGTTACGATCACCGGCCTGGGTGGAAGTGCTCTGGAGCCACGGGCACCGGAGCCGGCCCAAGTGCTTCGACTTCTCCCGCGCCTCATCGACTTTGTGGGGATGCCGGAACGGATTCGCGTCCGCTTTGACCCCATCGTCCATATCCGCTTCGCCGGCGGGGAAGAAATCTGCAATCTGGGATACTTTGCCGAACTGGCGCCCCAGCTGCACGAACTGGGCTTGCGGGAGGTGACTACGAGCTGGCTCAGCATCTATCCCAAGGTGAGCCGGCGTCTGGCCCGAATTGGGGCGGTGGCGCGGGATCCGTCACCACAGGAATGGCAGGAAGAAGCGGCCTGGCTGGTCCGGGAGGCGGGCCGCTGGGGCTTGAAGCTTCACGGCTGCTGCGTCCCGGGGTGGCCGCGCTCCCGATGCATCGATGGAGAGCTTCTGACTCGCCTTCATCCGCAGAAGCTTCCCGCCTCTCAGCGGAAGGCCAAGGGGCAGCGCGCCCTCTGTGGCTGCACGGAAAGCTGGGACATCGGGTGGTACGTGAAGTGCGTTTTGGGGTGCCGCTACTGCTACGCCAACCCCCTCGATGTTTAACACCTCGCCTCCCCCTGCTGGACGGATCTCCACTCTGCCTACCCTGCGGACCAGGATGACAAGGGCGTGGGCGCTTTTGGCTTTGCGGGCGCCCCTACGGTCGAATCAACTGCAGGGGAATGGACTTGCTTGCCGAACGGCCCGTCCGCAGGTCCACGACGTCCACGCGCAGTTGGAGGGCCCCGGCTCCAAACGGGCTCACGTCCAGGGCGGCGTAGAGGGGGATGTCGGACTTATCCGATTCGAACTCGGTCGTCACGCTCACCGCGCCCCGGCGGGGGCCGAAGAGGCCCAGAAAGCCCGTCCGCTTTTTTTCGCGTGGGTCCAGGGTGTAGGTAACGCGGCAGCGACCCACACCCTGTTCGTCGCGGCTGAGGTTGTACACTTCGTAGTACACGTGGATGGGCTGGCGAGCGGAAAAGGTGCGCGTCGGATTAGGAGCGACTACCAGCCCCTGCCTTCGGAAGCGACCCGGTGCAAGGGGCAGGTCGGGCCCCACATCGACGGCCAGCGTCAGATCGCTGATCTGCAACAGCCCGGGTTGATACGCCTCCAGGGTGTCCAGAAAGCGCCAGCTGCCAATCCTCTTCCGGGACTCATCCCGCACAAAGAACGATAGCCTGAAAACCCCAGGCTGCAGGTGGAAGGTCTGGGCATCGGTGGCGACGGCCCCCGCCGTCTCTTTGGACTTCACCAGGGGGAAACGGCGGAGCCGGTGGCCCACCTCATTCCAGAGGGTGTCGAACACCGCAATGCCGCTCTCGAAGAAGCGGCGCAGGCCAAGGGGCTCCTTGCTGTCAAAGGCGTCCGCAAAGGCCACGCCGTAGTAGAAGTTGAGCTCCACGCCGCCATCCTCGCCCTTGAACGTCGACCAGTAGAAGTAGGCGGGGAGAAATTGGACGGTGTCGGGGAACACCATCCTTTCCTCCGTGAGGAGGTGGCGGCTTGCTTCCCGCAGCTCCCGCTCCAATTCTTCCGCCAGGGCCAGCTGTTCCACGGCGGAGGAGGAAGAGATGTAACTGTGGTAACGGGTGTCCCAGCTTTCTAAGCCCATGCTCCACACAACCTCGGGCGGAGGCAGGCGGGAAATCCGCCAGTCGTTGGGCGAGGCGTCCTCTGCGTTGGCGAAGTGGACGATGATTTGTGGCTGGTGTGCAGTCCGCCGGTACACCCATGCCTCGTACGTCGGATATCCCTGCCCTGTGAAGATGCTCTTGTCGTCCGGTTTGCCCCAGCGGATATAGACCAGCCCTTTCTGGTGAAACTCCTCGTTGCGGGCGAAAACCGAGGGCACCTTGCCCCACGTCAGATCGAGGGCGTGGAAAGGACGGTGGGGCTCATCCTGACGATACCATTTCTCGGCATAGATCAGACGACGGTAGTGTTCCACCAGTCGCGGGTTGTCGGCGGAGCCCGGGAAGGGATCCCGGCTGGCCCAGACCTGGCTGAAGAAGGCTTTCTTGTGCGAAAGCAGAGGCGCGTCCAACCAGCGCCGATACTCGTCGTCGGTGAGGATGTACTTCACATCGGAGAAGGCCAGCTCGCCATCCACGCCATTGCGGATGGACTGGATTGCATCCCAGTAGTGCTGCTGGCCGAGCTGGTCGTCTCCCCGCTCGAAGGCGATGCGGGCCAGGCGAAGGTGAATGGCCGTAGCCGACGCCGAGGGGTCTGAGAGGAGGAGCCGCTCGAATGCCGCTCGCGCGCTGTCCAGATGCCCGAGTCGTCGGAGCTTCTCGGCGCGGAAGAAGGTCGCGTACCACCCGTAGCGCTCTGGCGTCAGCTCCGTGAAGACGCGCAGGCTGTCGTTGTGCTCGATGTAGAGATCGAGGAGACGAAAGATCCCCACCCGCGGCCCGACGAGGGTGGGCTTAAGGGTGATCTGCTTGTAGGCAAGGTCGACGGCCTCAAGGTAATCCTCCCGGAAGCGCTCGAGGAGGGCCATCTGGTACCAGATGTCGCTGTAGAGCGAGTCCTTTTCCAGGACTTTGCGGAAGTGCTTCTCTGCGCTGCGGAAGTCCAGCTGGCGAAGGAGGGGTCCCTTAAACTTCCCGCTTTCCCGCTCGTGGATGCCCAGATAGTAGTGCGCTTCGACATCTTCCGGGGAGGCATCCTCGATCTTGGAGAACCAGCTGCTTGCCTCGTCCCAGCGGCCGCGTCGGGCCTCGATGCGGCCCAGCCCCCGCCAGGCCGCGATGGAGCGATTGTCCAGGCGGAGTGCCTGGCGGTAGCAGCGCTCGGCGGCGTCCAGATTGTCTGCCGCCAGCCACTGATCGCCAAGGCGGATGAGCTCCTGGGCCGAGCGGAGAGTGTCGGCCTCCTGCCCCGTAACTCCCGCACCCGGCCGGAGCAAAAGGGTCAACGCCGCAAGGAGAGCCGAAAATCCCCACGGAAGAAGCTGGACGGCTGCTCGCCTTTGGCCCTGCGCCATGGCTCCTTGGCCCTCGCTCCGGGCTACATTCCGACGCAGCTAAATCAACGTACAATTTCCGCCTGCAATCGTCAACGGTTTTCTTGGTACGCCCGAGCAGGAGCGGAGGTCGGCTTTGCTCCACGACCGCAGGGTACCCGCCTGGGGCGTCAGGGGACGTGGCCGGCGGCCGTTGGCTCGGTCGGCTTGACATTGTTGGGCCAAAGTGGTAAGTTGATTTGACGGCCGTGAGGTAGGAGGGGAACGGATGTCGCCCCGAGCCCTACAAGAGTCGATGCTGAAATCGGACGAACCCCCCGAAGCGCGTCTAATCGCCTCGGAGGAGGTGGTCGCACGAGCTCTCCTTGAGGTCGGCGTGGGGGTGGTTGCAGCTTACCCTGGACCGCCGACGCAAGGGATTGTGGAGCACCTGGCGCGGCTCCAGTGGTCAGCGGATCTTGAGCTTCGGTGGACTTCTTCGCCCCGGCTGGCTGTGGAGCTGGCCCACGGTGCGTCGCTGGCGGGGCGAAAGTCCGTGGCATGTCTGAACGCCGCGGGAATGGGGGAGGCGTACAGTTCTCTTGTGGCGGCGTCTCGGACCGGCTGCGGAGCGGGGTTCCTCCTCATGGCCGGCGACGATCCCGGAGCCTGGGATTCGATGGCCGAGCTGGATAGTCGCCCTTTGCTCAGTGCGGCGGGACTCCCGATCTTTGAGCCGTCGCACGTGGCCGAAGTGGGCACCATGGTGGCCGAGGCTTACCGGATGGCCCGGCTGTACGACCTGCCGGTGGCTGTGCGGCTGTGCACTGCGCTGATGGAGGAGCGTGTCCCGGCCTCCGAGACCAGGCCGTTCCCTGCGGCACCCCCCGGCTCGGCGCGCGCACCCCGGCGCGGAGTTCGCCTTGCCCTTCCCCTGGCCGCCACCGTACACGAACAAAGACTGCAGGCAAAGCTGGAGCACATCAGCCACGCCTCGAAATTCAGCCGCTTCGCCGAAGCCCTGGGCAGCGGAAGCAAGGGGATCGTGGCGGTGGGCTTCGCGTACTCTAAGCTGAAAAGCCTACTCGGCCGCGGCACCCTGGACAACCTCCGGATCCTGAAGCTGGGGATGGTCTTCCCGCTCCCCGCGTACGCCTTGCTGGAGTTCCTGCTTCAGCTCGAAGAGGTGCTGATCCTTGAGGAAGGGGAGCCTTACGTAGAGACGGAAGTCCGGGCCCTCCTTGCCGAGTCTGTGGCCAAGCCGCGGATCCACGGCAAGCTTTCGGGGGCGATTAGCCTCGAAGGGGAACTCCAGCGGTGGGAGGTGGAGGAGGCTCTACGGCGTCTCCTTCCAGGACTCGAGCTGGCAAGGGAGGCATTCCCCCTTGCCGAGCGCACCCGGCGACCCCTGTTGTCCACGATGTGTCCGGGCTGCCCGCTCGAAACCCTCCACGCAGCGGTGAAGGCCCTTGGCCAGAGGGAACCGACTGCCCTACGACCGATCGTTGTGGGCGATCATGGGTGCCTTTCCTCGCTCGCTTCGAAGAAGGACCGGGTAGTTGAGGTCCTGGCAGCTCCGGGTAGTGCCATCGGCTTGGGCTTGGGATATGCCCTGGCCCAACGCGAGCGGCAGGTCCTCGTCCTCACCGGCGATTACGGATTGTTGGGCAGGGGGGTAGAGGAACTTGCCGTCCCGGCCTATAGAGAGCTGCCCCTGACCGTGGTGATCGTGGACAACGGCGGAGCGGCTTCCTGGGGTGGACCGCGTCGGCCCTCTGCGGAAGGCCTCAGGTTTGAGGAGCTGCCCAAAGCTCTCAATCTTCCCGTGTTCCGCGTCCTGGACAATCCTACTCGAGAGGATGTCGAACAGTGTGTTGCGGATTGTCTGGGGTATGGAAAATTGGCCCTTGTGCTCGTTCGCTTCCCCTGTCTGGTGCTGGAGGAGGTGGGTTTTGAGCAAAGCTGAGCTGGGGTGCGCCTCTCGGGCTGGCGGCGTTCGGGACGATTTTTCCTGGGGTGTGTGGGCGACAGGATGTCGCCCATTCGAATCCGTCGCGGCCGGCCACGAAAGGGAACGGGCCCGAGCGCCGGGGCTGTGAGGTGAGGCTTTGAGCAATCAGCTCGATAGGCGTTTTCTGAAGCAGGTCGAGCGCGTCGTGGGCCGGGAAAACGTGCACACAGACCCCGAGTCCCTGAAAGCCTACAGCTACGACGCAAGTCTCGAGGAAGGAAAACCCGATGCTGTCGTCTTTGTGACGAGCACAGACCAGGTGGCTGGGGTTGTCCGCGCAGCTTACAGGTGGCGGGTGCCCTACGTCGCTCGTGGTTCAGGAACGTGTCTCAGCGGCGGGCCTGTACCCTGGAAGGGGGGTCTGGTGCTTGAGATGTCCAGAATGAACCGCGTTCTGGAGATCGACCCGCGGGATCGCAGCGCCTGGGTGGAAGCCGGGGTATTCAATCTGCAGCTCCAGCAGGCCCTCAAGACTTACGGCTTCACGTTCGCTCCGGATCCGGCCAGCCAGAAGGTTTCCACACTGGGAGGCAACTTTGCGGAAAACGCTGGCGGTCCCCATTGCCTTAAGTATGGAGTGACCAGCCACCACATCCTGGCCGCCGAGGTCGTCTGGCCCGACGGCAGCGTGGAGTGGGTCGATGCGCTCTCCCACGGGTACGACCTCCTTGGCCTGCTGATCGGATCGGAGGGTACGCTGGGCGTGGTGACCAGCCTTCGGGTGCGCATCATCCCCCTTCCGGAGGGGATTAAGACGATGCTCGCCGTTTTCGACTCCCTCCTCGACGCCGCCGACGCCGTCTCTGCCATCATCGCTCAGGGGATCTTGCCGGCCACCCTGGAGATGATGGACCGTACCACCATCCAGGTGGTGGAAGACAGCATGGCCGTTGGCTACCCACGCGACAGCGAGGCGGTGCTGGTGATCGAAGTGGATGGACCCAAGGCTGGCCTCGAGGAAGAGCTGCAGGCCATTGAGGCCATTTGCCGGCAGCATCGCGTGAGGGAGATTCGCGTGGCCCGGGATGAGCGCGAGCGCGAGGCCCTCTGGGCGGGAAGGCGGGGAGCGTATGGGGCCATGACCCGCATCCAGCCATCAACAATGGTGGCGGACGGAACGGTCCCGCGATCGAAACTACCGTATGTGCTGAAGCGCGTGAACGAGATCGCGCAGAAGTACGGGCTGATCGTAGGAAACCTCCTTCACGCCGGTGACGGGAACCTCCACCCGAACATCGTATTCGATGCTCGCGACCCCGATCAGCGGCGCAGGGCGCAGATGGCCTGCGCCGAAATCCTTCGGGTCTGCGTGGAAGCGGGGGGTACGATCTCTGGCGAGCACGGGATCGGCCTCGAAAAGCGGGAGGCGATGACCCTGGTCTTCGGCCCCGAGGAGATCCGGCTGATGAGGGAGATAAAGCGAAAGTTTGATCCCCTCGAGCTTGCTAATCCCGGCAAGATCCTTCCTGACCTCCCGGGCCCTGGCGAGCAAGGAGAACGGGTAGCTGCGCCTGGATCCCCGGCGTGATTGCCGCAAGGCGGGGGCGCGATACCGGTGGCTCAGAGTGGTCCTTTCTTTGGGCACGCTTCGGGTGTGTCGATGGGTGGGCACTTTTCCCCTGAGGGACTTGCTACCGCGAGGGACGTGGGCCGGAACCGGCCGGGTCCCCGTAGCGGCGTCCGTCCCATGGTGAGCGCAAGCCAGCCCTGTGTTGCGCGGCTGCTCAGGGGCAGCGGGTGGATTCTCTTGCTCCTGTTCGTAGTCGCGCAGGGGACATGGGCCTGCCGTCGCCCCCGGTACGAGCCATTGCCAAACGGGAGCACGGTGGCTGAACGGATTGCGCTCGATGATCCCGAGGTGGTGCGCTTTGCGGTGTACGGCGACTCTCGCCCGAATGCCTTGCACGCCCGCCTCCTGCGCAGAATAGCGGCGCACGCCCCGAATTTCGTCCTGCACACGGGCGACCTCGTGAGTCGAGGCGACAACCGGGGCCAGTGGGCGAAGTTCGAGCGGCAGATGGCTACGTTCCGCAAGCGCTTCGCCTTTCTCCCTGTGATGGGCAATCACGATCGGGGTCCGTTTTTCGCTAAGGTCTTTTCGTTGCCCTACGCGGATTCCTCCGGTCTCTACTTCAGTTTTCGGGTGGGGAATTCGCTGTTCATCGGTCTCAACTCAGAGATTGCCGCCGATTCGGTCCTCTGGCGGGAACAGCTGCAGTGGTTGATCCGCCAGCTGAGTGCCCGTTCGGCGCGCCACGTGTTTGTCTACCTGCACCGACCCCCCTTTAGCCCTAATCCGCGGCGCGCGCCGACCCATGAGGCGGTCTTCAGCCAGATCCTACCGATCCTGGAGGGGTTCCGTGAGGTGCGTGCGCTGTTCTGCGGGCATGACCACTTCTACTACCGGACTTGCCAGGGTAGTCTCACGATCGTAACCACGGGCGGCGGGGGCGCGCGTCTCTACGCCGTGGATCCCAGGCGGCTCCGCCCTGGCGATCGCTGGGCGGTCACGTTTCACTTTGTCCTAGTGGAAGTGCGGCAGGAGGAGGTACGGGCCCGCGTGTTCCGCCACGATGGAAAGCTCATTGACGAGTTTGAGTTGGCGCTGGCTCCGGCCGAGGAGCCTGGCTCTCTATCAGGAGAATTGGCACATCAGCGAGGGTAAGCTACCGGGCCACTGGACTCTACCCTCCGTGCAAGAGAGGAGCGGGCGTACCGTCGCGGGGAGACTGACGCAGCTCGGACGGCCAGATGGACGAACTTCACCACTTTCGCCCCCGGACTGAGGAGGAGGTGCGAGCGGCTCTGCTGGAGATTCGACGACGCGGCTGGAAGGCGCTACCGACGGGGGCGGGCACCAAGCTTCCGTGGCTCCGTAGTCGGGAGCAAGGATACAACACAGTCGTGCGCGTGAGCACAGCGCTCCTCCGAGAGGTGACCGATCTCGATCCCGAGAACCTGACCGTCTCAGCGCAGGCTGGGCTAAGCCTCCAGGACCTGCAGAGCGCACTGGCCGGCCACGGCCAGTGGCTGCCCCTGGAAAGCCCGTGGGGGGAAGAAGCCTCCCTGGGAGGTATCGTGTCCTCGGGTCTGCCGGGTCCCCTGGCCTTCGGTTACGGGTCGCCCCGCGATCTGGTGCTGGGAGTCCGGGCGGTCTTGCCAGGCGGGGGCACGGTGCGCTTCGGGGGCAAGACAGTGAAGAACGTGGCCGGCTACGACGTGAGCAAGCTGTTCGTGGGCAGTCTGGGTACCCTGGGCGTCGTGACGGAGATTACGTTTCGGCTCCGACCCTTGCCGCGCGCCGACAGCACGCTCCTCTTCACCGCAAGCAGCGCTCAGCGCCTGGAAGAGGCCCTGGAGCTTCTTCTCAGGGCTCCGCAACCGATCGTGGCGGTAGAAGTGCTCAATGAGGGCGCGATGCGGCGCGTGCGGTGGCCTTTGCCCCGCGCAGCGGAAAGCCTGGGTGCGGCCGTGCGTCTGCAGGGAACCCGTGCTGTGGTGGCGATGGCGGCCGATCGGCTGTCCAAGGAGCTGGTCCGCTCAGACCCCGAGAGTCGCCTGGAGGCACTGGAAGGTCCGCAATCCGGGGCTTTCTGGAACCGTTCCTTTCGGGAGCTCTACACTGGCTGGGCGAAAGATAGCGTGGTGTTCCGGCTGAGGACAAGGGTGCGAAACGTCGTCGAGATCTTCCGGGCTCTAGCCGCGGATCCGGAGGCTGTGCTCTGGATGGGGGCAGGAACTGGACAAGGCTACCTTCGTTACGTGCGTCAGAACCTCGGAAACGGCCTGCCGGACTTCCTTCTCTGGCTTCGAAGGAGCCTTGCTCCCCTGGCCGCCCGTGTGGACCTATTGTGTATGCCCGGGGCCGATTGGCTCAAGCCAGCATGGTCATCGCTCCCCCTCTGGGACGTACACCCAGGGGCATATCGCCGCATGGTGCAGATCCGCGAGGTGTTCGATCCGCAACGGATCATGGCTCCGTACCCACCCTTCGAGGAGCTCGATGGCAGATAATCTGCCCTGGACGACGCTGCGCGAGGCCGCGCTGAAGGAAGCCAGTCGCTGCAACCGGTGTGGCTATTGCCAGGCCGTTTGTCCAACCTACTGGGCGACAGGACGAGAGACGGCGGTGGCCCGTGGACGGAACCAGCTGCTGAAAGCTGCGCTCGAGGGCGAGGTTCGCCTGTCGCCTCGGGTGCGGGAGAGTGTGTTCCAGTGCCTTCTCTGCGGGGCGTGCACTGGCCAGTGTTTTCCGGCGGTCCGGACGTATGAGGTGATGGGCTACGCAAGAGTTCTGGTGAATAATGGTCGGCCTTCTGCCCTGCAGAGGTTTGTATTCCGCGAGCTGCTGCTACATCGGGAGCGACTGGATCGGCTGGTCCGCCTGGTGGCTCTGGGCAAGCGGAGTGGACTTTCGGGAGCGGTGCAAGCACTTCGGATCTTGGGTTGGTATGGCCGCTCCGTAGCTGAGGGAGAGCGGTTGATCCCGACGATTCCGCCGCGTTTTCTTCGGGATGAAGCTCGCCCTCTACTAAGTGCGGCTCGGGAGAACGGCGCAGTGGACGCCGTCTACTTCGTGGGATGTGCGATCAATTACGCGTTGCCGGAGGCCGGGCTGGGCACGCTTCGGGCTCTGAGAGCTGCGGGGATGCGTGTGGCGGTGGCGCCTAACCTCTGCTGTGGGCTGCCGGCCTTCGCCTACGGGGATTGGGAAGCGGCACGGGCTCTGGCCCGTCGGAATCTGGAACTCTTGCTTGCCCTGAAGCCACGCACGCTCGTGAGCGATTGTGCAAGCTGCACGAGCTTTCTTCAGTCCTACCCTTCTCTTCTCGCAGATCAGCCGGACTGGCGGGAGCAAGCTGAGCAGCTGGCCGCCGTGGTGCGCGACGCAACGCAGCTCCTTGCGGAAGTGGCTCAGAAGTGGAAGATGCCCACCGCGACCCGGGTTACCTACCATGACCCTTGCCATCTCGCCCACCATCTCGGCGAACGGTCGGCCCCCCGCGAGCTCCTCCGCAGCGTGGACGGAATTGAGCTTGTCGAAATGGAAGAGGCCGACGCGTGCTGTGGCGGTGCTGGTT
Source organism: candidate division KSB1 bacterium (assembly GCA_034506315.1). Classification (GTDB taxonomy): domain Bacteria; phylum Zhuqueibacterota; class Zhuqueibacteria; order Oleimicrobiales; family Geothermoviventaceae; genus Zestofontihabitans. The sequence continues at coordinate 121,514 of JAPDPT010000003.1, forward strand.
CGTATAGCGTTGCCCATCCCGATCTTGCTGCGCGGATCCTGGAACGCAAAATGGCCCGCGTTCGGGCCACCGGCGCAGAAGTCGTGGCTACGGCTTGCCCGGCGTGTGTGATCCAGCTCCGCTACGGAGCGCGGCGTTTCCGGGTTCCGGTGCGCGTGGTGCACGTGAGCCAGCTACTAACGCTTGGTGGGATAAGGCCAGCTGGGACTCGAGGAATCCCTCTCCCTCACGAAAAGGAGGTGCGGCCATGAAGCCACAAGTAGCGATGCTGGTGGGGATGGCGCTGGCAAGCGTCATCGTGAGCTGTGAAAGGGCAGATCTGGAAGAGGATCCTTCCCTGGCATGGTCGCGGCTCAAAGACTTCCGGGCCGCCCGCGCTTCCAGTTTTGATCGAACCGGCGGAAACGACGACGGCAATTGGGGGCATCCGATCCAGCCCGGGGAGACGCGCGAACTGGCTGTCCTGACGGGGCCGGGGGTGATCGAGCATATCTGGTTCACGATCGCCAGCGACGAGCCCTACCACCTGAAAAAGCTCGTCCTGCGCGTCTATTGGGACAATGAGGATCGGCCGAGCGTCGAGGCTCCGGTTGGGGATTTCTTCGGCCTCGGACACGGCGAGTACCACCATTTTGTTTCTGAGCCCATAGCCATCGGTACCCAAAACGCCCTGAACTGCTTCTGGCCTATGCCCTTTCGCCGCTCGGCACGCCTTACGATCACCAACGAGGGGGAAAAGATGGTGCGCGCTTTCTACTATCAAATCGATTGGGCCAAACTTTCCCACTGGGACAAGAACCTGGCGTACTTCCACGCGCAGTACCGACAGGCCTATCCCTGCCAGCGGGTGGTTTGGAAGGAAGGGGAAAAGCCCGTCAACTTGAAAGGCGAAAAGAACTACGTCTTTCTGGAAGCTGAAGGGGCCGGCCATTATGTCGGGGTGGTTCTCAACGTGCGGCTAAATGAGGATGGCTGGTGGGGCGAAGGCGATGACATGATCTTCGTCGACGGTGATTCCCTGCCCACCCTGAGCGGCACCGGTTCGGAGGACTACTTCTGCGGAGCCTGGGGTTTCGGCAAGGCGTTTTCTTATCCGTACTTTGGCTGCCCAGTTAACCAGGCCGAGCAGGGCAATCAGCATCAGAAGGGCGCTAAGTGGACGGTCTATCGTTTTCACCTTCGCGATCCTATACCTTTCCGGCGATCCATCCGGGTGACCATCGAGCACGGGCACGCGAACGATCGCGCTGACGACTGGTGCAGTGTCGCTTTCTGGTATCAAAAGGAGCCCCATGCCCCCTTCCCACCCTTGCCTCCCGTCAGCGAAAGACTGCCGCGTCCGTTAGACTGAGCCAGCCGGTCGCAGGCAAAGGTGAACGTGCTGCGGGACGCGCAGAAGCGGGGCCACCTCCCCGTTGACAGGAGCAGGATCGGATGACACCACGTGAGCGAGTTCGGCGTGCCGTGCTTTTCCAGAGCCCCGACCGCATTCCCATTCGCTACTACAATTTGCCGGGTGCGTACGATCGCCTTGGGGAGAAACTCCTTGAGCTCTACCGGCGGTACCCGCCGGATTGGCCGCTTCCGGAAAGGCTGCTCCACTCGTGGGAGACAACGCACTTTGCCGAGGGCTCAGAAGTGGACGAATGGGGGTGTGTCTGGGAGAACGCGGGTTTTGGCATCGAAGGTCAGGTAAAGGTCCACCCGCTTGCTGACTGGTCCCGCTTCGATTCGTACGAGCCTCCCGATCCCCGCACGAATCTGGATTGCCCGTGGGACGGAAAGCGACCCGCTGAGCTGGAGGACTACTTTGTGATCCTCCGGGCTGGTGGCGGCCGGCTCTTCGAGCGGATGCATTTCCTGCGCGGCTACGAGAGCCTGCTCGAAGATATGGTTCTGGAGCGCGAGCGAGTTCTTCGGCTGCGCGATCTGGTTCTGAAACATACACTCGCGCAGCTCGAATTGCAGCTGGAAATCGACGCCGATGCCTTCTGGTTCATGGACGACTGGGGTACCCAGCGGCAGCTCATGATTCGGCCCGATGTTTGGCGCGAGCTCTTCAAACCGGCTTACAAGGAGATCTTCGATCGCATTCACAAGGCAGGCAAATTTGTGTTCTTTCACTCAGATGGCTACATCCTTGAGATCATCCCGGACCTTCTGGAACTGGGGGTGGATATCCTCAACCCCCAATTCTCTTGCTTCCAGCTGGAGGAGCTGGCCGAATTGTGCGCCGGAAGGGTATGCGTCCAGTCCGATGTGGATCGGCAGCACCTTCTGCCCCGGGGCCGCCCCGAGGAGATTTGGGAGTACGTGTGGAACGTGTTCCGCCTCTTCGGTTCGGAGAATGGGGGACTAATTGCCCACGCGGAGATCGGCCCGGACGTGCCATTGCGCAATGTCGAGGTACTTCTGAAAGCGTTCCACACACTCTCGCCCTACCCACTGCGTTACCGCCCGTTTTCGTAGAAGCGAGCGCGACGGTAAAAGGCATCGAGACGCTGGAGGGGAGCGGAGGTTGGGCCTTTTCTCTGTATCCTCCGA